>NZ_JBQKGL010000006.1:0-215782 GCF_052118825.1 Bilifractor sp. LCP21S3_A7
TCCCATTCGAAAGAAGTAAGACCCCTTAAAGACGATAAGGTTGATAGGGCAGAGGTGGAAGTGCCGTAAGGCATGGAGCTGACTGTTACTAATCGGTCGAGGGTTTGACCTAAGGCATAAGTTGAATTTGGATTTAAAAAAGAAAAATTTGTGTGTTCAGTTTTGAAGGTATGTGTTATCATATCTTTGTGGCCCGGTGGCTCAGCTGGTTAGAGCGCCGCCCTGTCACGGCGGAGGTCGTCGGTTCGATCCCGATCCGGGTCGCTTTTATAATATGGGGTGTTAGCTCAGCTGGGAGAGCATCTGCCTTACAAGCAGAGGGTCACAGGTTCGAGCCCTGTACGCCCCAGTTATAAAAAAATGGGTGGTTTCCCGAGTGGCCAAAGGGGACAGACTGTAAATCTGCTGCAGATTGCTTCGGTGGTTCGAATCCACCACCACCCAGTTCAGTTAATATATACTGGAAATTCAGAAGCCAGAAGAACAGGCCGATGTGGCTCAATTGGCAGAGCAGCTGATTTGTAATCAGCAGGTTATCGGTTCGAGTCCGATCATCGGCTTCGGTTATTTTTTCAACCAATCAATTTCATATTATCGCGGGATGGAGCAGTCAGGAAGCTCGTCGGGCTCATAACCCGAAGGTCGGAGGTTCAAATCCTTCTCCCGCAATTTGTGCCTAGTTAGCTCAGTTGGTAGAGCAGAGGACTGAAAATCCTCGTGTCTCTGGTTCGATTCCGGAACTAGGCACTTTTTTTTCGGAGCATTAGCTCAGGTGGTAGAGCACTTGACTTTTAATCAAGTTGTCCGGGGTTCGAGTCCCCGATGCTTCATACACTTCTAATAATTGCAACTCATAAGTGACAAGGAATAGAGTTATTCGGAAACGCAGACAGTATTCTCATGCGGATCGCATGAGGGAGACTGGATGCGTTTTGTTTTATGTAAGCGGCATTCGCTGATATTTCCTTTGGTTGATTTTTGATAACGCACAGGATATACTGTATAGGTCCAGTCGCAATGTTCTTGGTCCATGGGGAGCTTGCTCACCAGTGGGCAAGAACATTAGCGACGACAACAGGTATGAGCATGGAGCGGTGCAAAGCGACGCGGGAATGCTCATACCTGTTAGCGGCACGGAAGCTGCGAAGCAGCGAAGTGACGCGGGGACATATACAGTGTGTGGCTTGATGTATCGTACGGCGGCATACTGTATCGTACGGCGGCATACTGTATAAATCAATTGACGAAACAGATAGAAGAGGATAGATAAATAAGAGGGGATTTATGAGACTGGAAGAGAGAGATCAGGATGAGTACAAAGAAGACAGAAAAGCCCGTAAGGCAAGAGAGAGGGCGTTGAAACGAAAGATCCTGATGATCATTTCGTCAATCGTGATCATTCTGGCAATCATAATTGTACTGATTCTTGTGGTTCTGCTGAAGGGAAGAATTGATGCGGAGAAGAACCAGATTGACAGTGAAGCGGTAGCGAGTCTGTCAATGACATATGTCGGAGAGAAAACGGAAACCAGTTCTTCCGTTGAAGATGTCAGCTCCGTTTCTTCGGATTCTTCAGCCGACAATTCGACAAAGGATCTTGGGCCGGTTCCTTCCATCGATATAAGCGCTCTTTCTAGCCCGGATGCTTATATGATTCGTGTAGAGGATAATGCACCTGTGATCGATCAAAACAGCACGGCAAGGATCTACCCGGCATCAATGACCAAGATAATGACTGTACTCGTGGCTATTGAAAATATTGATGATCTCAGTGCCACTTATACGTTTGATGGAACCGAATTTAATACTGCATATGCGCAGGGAGCTGCGACGGCGGGGTTTGAGGCAGGAGAGACCGTACCGCTTCTGGATATCCTGTATGGAATCATGCTTCCATCCGGTGCGGATGCCTGCTATGCGGTCTGTAATTATGTATCAGGGTCAGAGGCTGACTTTGTTACACTGATGAACCAGAAGGCACAGGAGATCGGTATGACAGCAACTAATTTTGCGAATGCAACCGGTCTTCAGGATGAAAATCATTACTCCACCTGCCAGGATATGGCGAAGTTACTGGAATATGCAGTGAAGAATGATACTTTCAAGACTATTTTTTCTACACATATCTACACGACAAAGGCAACGTCTGTTCATAGCGCGGGAATCGCGCTTAGCAGCACGACTTTTATCAATCTTCCGTCGTCTACACTGGACAATGGGACAACAATTATCGGAGGAAAGACCGGTTACACAGACGAAGCCGGTCATTGTCTTGCGAGCCTTGCGAAGGATGCAAACGGGGTAGAATATATATTGGTAACTGCCGGGGCTGCGGGAGACGCGAACGCAACACCTCATATTACAGATGCTGTTACGGTGTACAGCCAGCTTCCTGCATAAAGTCGCCGCAAAGCGGGCAGTTTTAATGATAAATTGTTGATAAGTGGACAAATTTGTGGATAACATATGAAAAATGTTGATAAATCATGTTTTACATACATGCTTCGATGTGCAGATGGGTCACTGTATACCGGATGGACGAATGATTTGAAGAAACGGGTAAAAACACATAAGTCGGGAAAGGGCGGAAGATATACACACAGTCATCTTCCTGTGGAGCTGGTGTATTATGAAACCTTTGAGACCAGGACGGAAGCCATGCGCAGAGAGGTGGAATTGAAGCAGCTCTCAAAAGTGGAAAAGGAAGAACTGGTAGAGAACTTTCCGGTGGGCAAGATAAATTTAATTTATGAATTTCATGTCACATGAGAATTCACACACATCAAAAACAGTTCTATTTAAAACAGCTCCATCAAAAACAGCCACATCAAAAAACAGCCCCATCAAAAAACAGCCACATATTGTGGCTGTTTTTTGATGGAATACATTCAGATGAAAAGACCATTAAGACCGGGGCTCCCGGCACACATCGGGCAGCACATCCGCTGCAAAGCGGTCATGTCTGCCGGAACTGCCGGAAGAATCCGATATCAGTTCAGTTTGATTCCCTTCAGAAGAGATCCAAGGTTTGTGGAAATATTCTCTGACTTCGGAAGTTTGTAATCCTTCGGCGCAGCTTCTCTGCTGTCATCCTTCGCGTCTCCGCCTTCCTCCAGTGCCTTCATGGAGAGACTGAGCTTACCGTCCTTAACGGCGATAACCTTAACCTTTACTTCCTGACCCGGCTGAAGAACATCCTCTACGGATTTGATTCTCTTGCGGGAAATCTGTGAAATATGGACGAGACCGGAGAGACCATCTCCGAGATCGATGAACGCGCCATAGGACTGAATATTCTCAACCTTTCCATCCATCACAGTTCCCACCTCAATTGCGTTGATACGTGCCTTTCTTTTCTCGTTCTGTTTTGCGCGAAGCGGCTCAACGGCTGAAAGGATCAGACGTCCCTTCTGTTCATCGATTTCGCGGACAATGACCTGAATTTCCTTGCCCAGATAAGCATTCAGATCATCTACATGTCCGAGTGCAAGGCGTGATGCCGGAATAAATCCGCGGACACCTTCAACATTTGAGATAACACCTTTATTGACTACGCCGTCGACCGTGACGGTAAGGGGAGTTTTCTCTGTCTGATACTCTTTTAATTTTTCCCAGTTCGCTTCTCCCTCATCTTTAAAAGATGTGAAGGAGTCGTCGATTGCTTTGGAAAAATCTTCCATGGTCATGTTCTCATCTGCCATAATACAATCACCTCATATTTAAATTATTATTGAATTATTGTAGAATTTACTGCCGTCAGATTCTGAGAAAATCTACGAATTCAGGCAAATTCTTTTTCCAGTATAACATAGAATTGCAGTTGCTGAAAGTTAAAACTTTACCGTAAATTGAATCAATGGTATAGTTATTTAGAAGATATGTCGCATGATATTGCTTGATTGCAGGACGACGAATGGCCGTTTGCAGAGACGGGAACTCTCCGTAGGTAAATCAGAACGCTTCCCGTGCGGATCAGATATTGATATTGATATAGATATATATCAGATATAGATCAGATACAGATCAGATATGAACTTTTCGAAAAGAGACAAGAGGCAGTATATTATGACAAAAAAGAATGAAGTGTATATTGTAGGGCACAGAAATCCAGATACGGATTCCATCTGTTCTGCTATTGCATATGCAGACATCAAAAACCGTTCGGATGACAGCAACACATATTACGCGATGCGTGCGGGTCAGGTCAATGAGGAAACGGAATTTGTACTTCGGCATTTTGGTGTTGAACTGCCCGGTTATCTTCCGGATGCTGGCACACAGGTAGAAGAAATAGAGATTCATAAGGTGCCCGGAGTGTCCGGAGATATTTCGGTCAAGAAGGCATGGGCATCCATGAAGGAACAGAACATCGTCACACTTCCGATCACCACGAAGAAAAAGGATCTTGAGGGCCTTATTACAGTAACAGATATTGCAAAATCCTATATGGATGTGTACGACAGCACCGTTCTTGCGCAGGCAAATACCCGATACAGCTCGATCGCCGAGACACTTGACGGATCAATCCTTGTGGGTGATGGAAACGGATATTTTAACAAGGGTCAGGTCGTAATCGGTGCGTTTCATCCGGATATGATGGGAAATTATATCCATGAGAATGACCTGGTCATCGTCGGAAACCGGGCGGAGGATCAGCTGTGCTGTCTTGACCTCGGAGCAAGCTGCATTGTGGTGGGACTCGGGGCACCCGTAGGTAAATCAATCCTGAAACTTGCAGAGGAATCCGGGTGTGTGATCATCAGCAGTCCCCACGATACCTACACGATTGCAAGGCTGATCAATCAGGCAATTCCGATCAAGCATCTTATGATGCGCGAAAATCTGATTCTGTTCCATATGGCAGATAAAATCGATGACATACAGGAAGTTATGAAGAACAGCCGTCACCGCGACTATCCGATTCTTGACGCGAAGGAAAAATATGTCGGCACAATATCGAGAAGAAACCTGATCGGAAGAACGGGTAAGAAACTCATCCTGGTAGACCACAATGAAAAATCGCAGGCTGTTCTCAATGTCGATGAGGCGGATATTCTGGAGATTATTGATCATCATCGCCTTGGTTCGCTGGAGACAATGGCTCCGATTCTTTTCCGGATGGAGCCTGTCGGGTGCACAGCCACAATTATGTACAAAATCTATCGGGAGAAGAACCTCGAGATTCCAGCCAAGATTGCGGGGCTTCTGATGTCGGCGATCATTTCGGACACGCTGCTGTTTCGGTCTCCTACCTGTACCCCGCTGGACAAAAATGTTGCAATGGATCTTGCCAGAATTGCCGGTATCAGCGACATTGAGCAGTATGCGTCCGATATGTTCCGCGCAGGCAGTAACCTCGAGGATAAGACAGCGGAGGAGATTTTTTATCAGGATTTCAAGAAATTCAATATTGAGAACAAAACCTTCGGTGTCGGCCAGATCAGTTCGATGTCCAGGGAGGAACTGGAGTTCATCAAAAATAAGCTGTATCCGCACATGCAGCAGGAATGTGGGAAGCATGAGATCGAGATGGTGTTCTTTATGCTGACCAATATCATTGATGAATGTACGGAGCTTCTGTACTTCGGTGACGGAGCAAGAGAGCTTATTGCCGAGGCGTTTCCGGGCAAGGAAATCCAGGAGGAAAGCTGTGTGCTTCCCGGAGTCATTTCCAGGAAAAAACAGCTGATTCCGTCCTTTATGCGTGCGCTTCAGGAAAATCAATAATGTGTTCGTTTTATGAAAATCAAGAATCCGGTAACAATGCTTCTCTCAGAGATATGAAAACGTTATGAGCTGCGGATTGCAAGTGCAGGGCACCTGCAATCCGCAGTTTTTCTCTGGAAGAGAGAGACACGAGAAAGTGAATTTTGCAAAATAAAACTTGCATTATATACTGAAAAATAAGTATATTACGGACAATATATAACGTAAATTGAATAAACATGATTTTATTCTTGCATGATATATAACTACATGCTATAATCCAACACAGAACACAGACAAGGGTCCGTAGGGCCGTTTGTTGTTATTTTTTTATGAAAGTGTACAAATTTTAAGGAGGAACACCACCATGTCTTATGTAGACGACGTCTATGCAAAAGTTGTTGCCAAGAACCCGGCTGAGCCAGAGTTCCATCAGGCAGTAAAAGAATTCCTGGAGACGGTACGTCCTGTCATCGACAAACATGAGGAAGAGTACAGAAAAGTTGCTCTTCTTGAGAGACTGACAGAGCCGGAGCGTCAGATCCGTTTCCGTGTGCCGTGGGTTGACGACAAGGGACAGGTTCAGGTCAATACAGGATATCGTGTACAGTTCAACAGCGCGATCGGACCGTACAAGGGAGGTCTTCGTTTCCATCCTTCTGTATATTTCGGAATCATCAAATTCCTTGGTTTTGAGCAGATCTTCAAGAACAGCCTTACAGGTCTTCCGATCGGCGGAGGCAAGGGCGGTTCCGATTTCGATCCGAAGGGCAAATCAGACAGAGAGGTTATGGCATTCTGCCAGAGCTTCATGACAGAGCTGTATCGTCATATCGGAAAAGATACCGATGTACCGGCCGGTGATATCGGTGTCGGCGGACGTGAGATCGGATTCCTCTATGGCCAGTACAAGAGAATCACAGGTCTGTATGAAGGAGTACTTACCGGTAAGGGACTGAGCTATGGCGGTTCTCTCGCAAGAACAGAAGCTACCGGTTATGGTCTGATTTATTTCACACAGGAACTGATGAAGATTAACGGCATTGATGTCGCAGGCAAGACAGCCGTTGTATCCGGTGCAGGTAATGTTGCGATCTACGCAATTCAGAAGGCACAGGAGCTTGGCATGAAGGTTCTTACCTGTTCAGATTCTACCGGATGGGTTTATGATCCGGATGGCATTGATGTAGAGGCTCTGAAGGAGATCAAGGAAGTCAACAGAGCACGTCTGACAGAGTACAAGAAGTATCGTCCGAACAGTGAGTATCATGAGGGACGTGGAGTGTGGACAATCAAGGCAGATTTTGCATTCCCGTGTGCGACACAGAACGAGCTGAACCTTGACGATGCAAAGACACTGGTTGCTAACGGAGTAACTGCTGTATGCGAGGGCGCAAACATGCCTACCACTCTGGATGCGACAAATTACCTCAAGGAGCACGGCGTTATCTTCGGACCGGCAAAGGCTGCAAATGCCGGTGGTGTTGCTACATCTGCACTTGAAATGTCTCAGAACAGTGAGCGTCTGTCCTGGACCTTCGAGGAGGTTGACGCAAAGCTCAAACAGATTATGATCAATATCGTACATAACATTGACGCAGCAGCGAAGGAATACGGCAAGGCAGGAGATTATGCTGCAGGTGCCAACATCGCAGGCTTCAAGAAGGTTGCAGACGCAATGATGTCTCAGGGCATTGTCTGATCAGCAACAGAGCAACAAATAGGAACAGTAAGCGGGACCGGAGAAATCCGGTCCCGCTTACTGTATAAGTCCAGTCGCAATGTTCTTGGCCCACGGGGAGCTTGCTCACCAGTGGACAAGAACATTGCGGCGACAACAGGTATAAGCTCTTCGAAAACGCAGACAGGATCGTCACACGCAAAGGATGCACAGAAAACAGAAATATCTTGCAAACGGACGGGTTAACGGGTACAATCTCTCTATTCTGATTTAGCTCAGATGATCTGGCTGTTCGAAAGTTGATTATCCGGCATCCTTGTTTCGGTTTCCCGGGGAAATGGAGTTGTCATGAAAAATAATATTGTGCTGATTGGAATGCCTGGAGCAGGCAAGAGTACACTGGGAGTAATTCTGGCGAAGGAACTCGGATATCAGTTTCTGGATACGGATCTTCTGATTCAGAAAAGGGAAAAGCGTCTGCTAAAGGACATTCTGGAACAGGATGGAGTTGACGGGTTTCTTCGGATTGAGAGTGAGGTAAATGCCGGACTTCAGGCAGAACGGTCTGTGATTGCCACAGGTGGAAGTGTCGTTTACAGTGAGGAGGCAATGAATCATCTCAGAGAAATCGGTGCGGTTCTTTATCTGAAGCTTCCCTATCGTCCCCTTACACGCCGTCTGGGAAATCTCCACAACCGCGGGGTTGTTCTCAGAGACGGACAGACATTGCGGGATCTCTACAAGGAGAGAAGTGTTCTCTATGAAAAATATGCGGATATCATTGTAGATGAGTCCGGAAAAGATATTGAAGGTACGCTGGTTCTGGTTAAGAACGCGTTGAAGGAACGGGGTTGCTTTACAAAAGATTAAAAGTAGGTTAATATGGTGAGGTAAATGCGCTTGTGCCTGCAATTATCGTTTTTGTATGGGTGCAGGCAGATACTGTGGAAATATCAGGTAAAGAAATCGTGTTATACGGTAATTACAGTAGTCATCGAATATCTAATCATTATTAACAGCGATTACAGTAGTCATCGAATATCTAATCATCATTAACAGTTATTACAGTATCATCGAATACAGTAATCATCACAAACAGTGATTTCAGCAGTCGTCATATTCAGGTTTGTATCGCTTTGGATGATAAAATGTAAGGATCGGTTTTTGTACCGTTGCATATTGTATACATAGAATAAGTACGGCGGTCAGGGGAGATATGACAGTCGGAAATATCGAGGTGGAGAATGGATAAGTATGTAATCAAGGGAGGCAATCCTCTTGTCGGAGAAGTAGAGATTGGAGGAGCCAAAAATGCTGCGCTTGCTATACTTACAGCTGCAATAATGACAGATGATCCGGTTACCATTGAGAATATGCCGGACGTAAGTGATATTAATGTACTGCTTGACGCAATTTCCGTTATTGGCGCGACCGTTGACCGCCTTGACCGCCACTCGGTGAGAATCTGCGGGAATACCATTGGTTCTGTCAGTGTGGATTATGAATATATCAAGAAGATCAGAGCTTCATATTATCTTCTGGGGGCGCTTCTCGGGAAGTACAAGCATGCGGAGGTTCCGCTTCCGGGAGGCTGCAATATCGGAAGCCGCCCGATCGATCAGCATCTGAAGGGATTCCGTGCGCTGGGTGCCAGCGTGGAGATCCGGCATGGTGTTATCGTTGCGAAGGCAGAGAATCTTCACGGCGCGCATATTTTCATGGATATGGTTTCTGTCGGAGCCACCATCAATATCATGATGGCAGCGGCTCTTGCCAGAGGCAACACCATCATCGAGAACGCGGCGAGGGAGCCCCACGTGGTTGACACAGCCAACTTCCTGAACAGCATGGGTGCGAATATCAAGGGCGCTGGTACCGATGTGATTCGTATTCGCGGTGTGGAGTCGCTTCACAGCACAAATTACGCGATTGTTCCGGATATGATTGAGGCCGGCACATACATGATGGCTGCAGCGGCCACCAGAGGGGATCTTCTGATCAAGAATGTTATCCCGAAGCATCTGGAGGCGATAACAGCGAAATTGCAGGAAATCGGCTGTGATGTAACGGAATTTGATGATGCGGTTCGCATCTCCGCAAAGCATCGTCTGGGCAAGACGCATGTGAAGACGCTTCCGTATCCGGGATTTCCGACCGACATGCAGCCACAGATCAGCGTCACCCTTTGTCTCGCAAATGGTACCAGTATTGTGACAGAGAGTATTTTCGAAAATCGCTTCAAGTATGCCGATGAGTTGGCACGTATGGGCGCTTCCATTAAGGTGGAGGGCAACACAGCGATCATCGACGGCGTGGAGGGTCTCACCGGAGCAAGAGTAAGCGCTCCTGATCTGCGCGCCGGAGCAGCTCTTGTCATCGCAGGAATGGCAGCGGAAGGTATCACCGTTGTCGATGATATTGTCTATATCCTGAGAGGATATGAGGATTTCGACGCAAAGCTCAGAAATGTCGGAGCGGAAATAGAACGAGTGTCTGATGAGCGGGAGATTCAAAAGTTCCGTCTCAGAGTCGGATAAAAAATAATCTTTTCTGACAGATGTGAAATCAGAGGGTGTGGCACGATGTATCGTATGGGCGTTTACTGAATAACAGAATGCCCGTTTGAGCGGAGACCGGTTGGACAATTTATTTTCGGTGTCTAAATACGTGGTATTTTTCTGGCAATCGGCTTGACGGGCTATATCAAAAGCGTTATCGTATAGCACGAAGTTGTGAAAACTGCATATTGCTTTCTCTTATTCAGAGTGGCGGAGATACATAGGATCTGTGAAACCACGGCAACCCCGGAGACGGAAGGTGCCAACCTGAGCGAGATACTCGAACAATAAGGGAATTGGTCGGCGGATCCAATTCAGTACTTGTTGGGCCGCTTTTTTGTTCCCGGCAATCCGGGAGCAGAAGCGATCAGCTGCAAACAGGGAATAAGCAAAGACTTGCTGAAAGTCGAAGAGGCAAGGCAGTTCATACGATGACCGGCATCTGCCGGAGGTCATTACATATTGGTCAGGACGTCAGTCCTGAAGCAGAAGGAGAGACAAAATGGAGAAGAGATTATTTACATCCGAGTCTGTTACCGAAGGTCATCCGGACAAGGTCTGCGATGCTGTAAGTGACGCGATCCTTGATGCCTGCATGGCACAGGATCCGATGAGCCGTGTGGCCTGTGAGACGGCTGCATGTACCGGATTTGTTCTTGTAACCGGTGAGATCACTACAAAAGCCAAGCTGGATATTCCTGCTATCGTCCGCAAGACAGTGAATGAGATCGGATACAATGACGCAAAGACCGGTTTTGATGGAAATACCTGTGCGGTTATGGTTGCGCTGGATCAGCAGTCTGCCGATATTGCGATGGGCGTTGACAAATCCCTGGAAGCAAAAGGCGGCGCACAGGAAGATGATCTGGACACAGGTGCCGGCGATCAGGGTATGATGTTCGGATATGCCTGCAATGAGACTCCGGAACTTATGCCGTATCCGATTGCTCTGGCACACAAGCTGGCACTGAAGCTTACAGAGGTTCGCAAGAATGGAACGCTGAAGTATCTTCGTCCGGACGGCAAGACACAGGTGTCCGTAGAGTATGATGAGAGCGGAAAGCCGGTGAGACTTGAGGCAGTCGTTCTTTCTACACAGCATGATGATGACGTAAGCCAGGAGCAGATTCACGCGGATATCAAGAAATATGTATTCGATGAGGTTCTGGACCCGGCAATGGTAGATGACAAGACCAAGATCTATATCAATCCTACCGGCCGCTTTGTCATCGGAGGACCTCACGGTGATGCAGGTCTGACAGGCCGGAAGATCATTGTAGACACCTATGGCGGATATGCTCGTCACGGCGGCGGCGCATTCTCCGGTAAGGACTGCACAAAGGTTGACCGTTCCGCAGCTTATGCGGCCAGATACGTCGCAAAGAACATCGTTGCGGCAGGACTTGCAGACAGATGTGAGATTCAGCTCTCTTACGCGATCGGTGTCGCAGAGCCGACCTCAATCATGGTCGACACCTTCGGAACCGGTAAAGTATCCGATGAAAAGCTTGTAGAGATCATCCGTAAGAATTTCGACCTTCGTCCGGCCGGAATCATCAAGATGCTTGATCTTCGCCGTCCGATTTACAAGGCGACAGCTGCTTACGGACACTTCGGACGTACCGACGTGGATCTTCCGTGGGAGCATCTCGACAAGGTAGACGCGATCAAGGCAAGCCTTTAATCGGCTGTGGATTGACGCGGCAGAAGTGGGATGTGCCCTGATCGGGCGTCAGAATATGCAGAAGAACGCATTCGGGGAATATCGCGATTGCGTCATGGAATACAGGAAGGGTTCTTCTCCTGGTCTTAACAGACCGGGAGAAGAACCCTTTTTTACGCGAACAGTGAGCCGCAGCCGAATACGAAGTATTCGTGTGCGGCGAGCGTCGCGATAGCGAGATAAAACTCGCGCAGCGTGTTTTATCTCGTTCAAAAAAATTTCAAAAATCGCAGATCGTGAGTGTGATATACTGAGCGAAGAGTGGTGTAGTGTTGCGCAAGCTGCAGAGTCGTAAGTGCTGCGCGCGAAGTGAGGCAAAGGGAAAAGAGGCTGCGGTTTTGGAAGAGGTGCGGGCGCAGCTGAGGTAAGGAAAAAAGAGGCTGCGGCACCAGGAGCGGTGCAGATGCATCGGAAAAAACACAATAACGGAAAAAGGAACAGAGAACATTGATTTTGAAGCGAAAGAAAGAAAATACAGCCATGGATCTCCGGACGCGGATCGGAATCGCTTTTATTCTGGTGATTCTGATACCTGTTCTGCTCTGCAGCGCGGTGTTCTATGTGCTGATGAATTATAAGGTAAGGCAGTTGGGCAGACAGTATGGGATTGACAACCCGGGAATGGAGAGCCTCTATAACAATGCGCTGCTGATTTCGAAGACTCTCGACGAGACGCTTTCCTCGGTGCAGCACACGCTTGAGAACGATCCGGACAGGATGGAAGATAAGAAGTATCTGAAGGAGCTGAATGAAACGCTCAGTGGAAATGGAGCATTCATTGTGGTGCGGAAGGGAAACGCCATATATTATAACGGCAGCACGGATCTTTCGAACGCGGAGCTGCTGTCGCAGCTTCCGTCATCGGCCGACGGGATATCCGGAAATGAGGAGAATGGAGAAAATTCCTATATACAGGTCCGGAACCAGGCAATGCTCAAGCAGATCAGCTTCCGATTTTCCGACGGTTCAAGAGGAAGTATTTTTCTGATCAGCATGCTGAACCAGCTGGCGCCGGAGATCAAAGGGGCCATGACGGAGACAATACTGCTGATTATCGTGATTCTGAGCTTTACCAGCATTGCGATGAGCATCTGGATCTACCGGGGTGTCATCATCCCCATCAATCAGCTCAAAAAGGCTGCACAGAATATCCGTGACGGCAATCTGAATTTTGTGACCCAGAAGAGCGGAATCAAGGAGATGGATGATCTCTGCGATGATTTCGAGGAGATGAGGGTACGGCTGAAGGAATCTGCCGAGGAGAAAATCCGTTTTGACGCGCAGAACCGTGAACTGATCAGCAATATTTCGCATGATCTGAAGACACCGGTAACCGCGATCAAGGGTTACACGGAAGGACTGATCGACGGTGTGGCAGCCACGCCGGAGAAGCAGCAACGGTATATCCGCACGATTTACAATAAAACCATTGAGATTACGAGGCTGATCGATGAGCTGACCATGTACTCCAAAATCGACACGAATCGGATTCCGTATAATTTTCAGAAGATCCATGCGTCCTCCTATTTTGAGGATTGCCGTGAGGAACTGAGCATGGAACTGGAACAGCAGAATATCCGGCTGAATTACAGCAATTATCTGGTCGATGATGCCGTGATCATAGCAGATCCGGAACAGCTCCGCCGCGTAATCAACAACATCGTAGGCAATTCCGTGAAATATATGGACAAGGATCCCGGAATCATCAGCATCCGCCTGCGCGACGTCGGTGACTTTATACAGGTGGAGATCGAAGATAACGGGAGAGGAATCAATCAGAAGGATATACCGAGAATTTTTGACCGGTTCTACCGCAGCGATCAGGCAAGAAGAGCCAGAGGAGGCAGCGGAATCGGACTTTCCATTGTCAAGAAGATCATCGAAGATCACGAGGGAAAGGTTTGGGCGACGAGCAGGGAGGGCGAAGGAACGGTCATTTACTTCGTGCTTCGGAAATATCAGGAGGGAAGACATGAGTAAAATTCTAATCATTGAGGATGAAGAATCCATAGCAGAACTGGAGAAGGATTATTTGGAGCTCTCCGGCTTCGAGGTTGATATTGAGAATGAGGGAGACAAGGGGCTGAAGAGGGCGCTGGAGACCGATTATGATCTGTACATTCTTGACCTTATGCTTCCTGTTGTAGACGGATTTGAAATCTGCAGAAAGATTCGTGAGAAAAAGAACGCGCCGATCATCATCGTGTCGGCAAAAAAAGATGACATCGACAAGATCCATGGTCTCGGACTTGGCGCGGACGATTATATGACGAAGCCGTTTTCTCCGAGCGAGATGGTGGCGCGGGTCAAGGCGCACATGGCGCGGTATGACCGTCTGGTGAGCAGTCAGCCTAAGAATGACATTATCGAGATACGCGGGATCCGGATCGACAAGACGGCCAGAAGAGTCTGGGTGAACGGGGAAGAAAAGACATTTACCAACAAGGAATTTGACCTTCTGACTTTTCTGGCGGAGAACCCGAATCATGTGTTTACAAAGGAAGAACTGTTCCGTGAGATCTGGAACATGGATTCCGTCGGAGATATTGCGACAGTAACGGTGCACATCAAGAAGATCCGGGAAAAAATCGAATTCAATACAGCAAAACCGCAGTATATTGAGACGATATGGGGTGTCGGCTACCGTTTTAAAATATAAGCCGGTCACAGGGACCTATGTATGCGCGTGTATCGGATTAAGAGCAAAGGCGTGCAGATAATCCGGACCGATTTGCGCCGGGTGATTATTGTCACCCTAAAAAATAAAACAGGTTGACAATGTTCTTCGTTGAATTTATACTCAAAACTGTTTAAAAACAGGAGGAGAAAAATCAATGAAGAAGAACACAGTAAAGGATCTTTGTATGATCGCTGTTTTTGCGGCGATCATCAGTATTGTGGGACAGTTCAGCATTCCGCTTCCGGGCGGCGTTCCGATGACGCTGCAGACGTTGATCATCGCGCTGGCCGGCGCAATTCTCGGATCGAAGAAGGGATTCTGGTCAACGGTCATCTATATTCTGATTGGAGCAATCGGCGTTCCGGTGTTCGCCGGATGGACGGGCGGAATCGGTGCGATCATGGGAATGACGGGTGGATTCCTTGTTTCGTTCCCGCTGATTGCGCTGTTCACGGGTCTTGGAGATGAAATCGGCGTCCGTCTTTCCGTGTCGGCGGGCGCGCGGGGCAGAAAGGTCATTTCCTGCGTGAGTCTTCTGATCGGCGTTCTGGTCGGCTATGTTGTAAACTATGCAGTGGGTTCTGTCTGGTTTATGGCAGTCGCTCAGTCAAATCTGGCTACGGCGCTCACGGCATGCGTGATACCCTTCATTCCGACATCAATCCTGAAGGCGGTTCTGGTGCTGATTCTCGGTCCGGTTCTGAAGCATTCTTTGGAGAAGGCGCATGTTCTGGAGGTCAGACGCACAGCTGCTGTCTGAATTCATTAACTTGTCAGTAGAATAAAAATACATAATGTGAATCGGGTGTTACCGTGTTTTGTGTCATTTTCGGAATACAAAATGTGAATCACGAGCGAACGCGTTTACCTCATTTCATTTTGGAAGGAGCATCGGTGCTATGGAGACAGACGGCCGGAAGGCGGATATGAGACTACGTCCCCATCATCTGCTGTGTACGCAGGGTTATGAGGGAAAAGGCTATGATGAAAATTTCGTCAGAAGGATGACGGCTTTTGTAACGCGGATGCGCCGGGAAGAGAACTTTTGTGTTGAGATTACCCTTCGTCCGGATGATATCTGTGCCGCCTGTCCGAATCTCAGCGATCCTGAGCATTGTGTGAACGATGACAAGGTGCTTGCTTTTGACCGGAAGGTTCTGGAATTGTTCGGCCTGAAGGAGGGAGAGAACTACAATTATCAGAAGCTGGTACGGGACATTGATGATCATATGACCCGGGAAAAACTGCATTCCATATGTGGAACCTGCAGCTGGTATCCGGTCAGCCTGTGCCGGGACAGAATCCTTGGCATCCGGACAGAGACAGATCTGTAAAATGCGTGCTGCTCCTTTTATTTTACAGAAAATATGCTTGAGTATGACTTAATATTCGTGTATCATGAGATAAAAGGTTATGTTACAGACATGCCAGGAGCTGTATTGATCCACATGCCAGAGCTGCAGATGAAAAGGAGGCACAGAAATGTTATTTTACAGATGTGATGGATGCGGAAACTTTATTACTTTTCTGACAGAGAAGACGGCCTGCACGCCGAAGTGCTGCGGCGAGACAATGAAGGAGCTTACACCGAACACAACGGACGCGGCGACAGAGAAGCATGTGCCGGTTGTCAGTGTTGAGAACGGAACGGTTACGGTCAAGGTTGGAAGTGTGGCACATCCGATGCTGGAGGAGCATTATATCCAGTGGATCATTCTGGAGACAAAGAACGGATTCCAGAAGAGAGATCTGAAACCGGGAGATAAGCCGGAGGCGGTATTTGCGCTCGCGGATGGAGAGGAACCGGTTGCGGCATATGAATACTGCAATCTGCATGGCCTCTGGAAGGCGGAGATCTGATACCGGAGACAGTACGGCACAAAAAAGGAGCGGCGATGCCGCTCTTTTTTTGTATCCGGACTCTTACGTACACTATGTGTGCGGTGATTCTGTATAAGTCCGCGTGGGTATGGAACTATGCGACCGGACTTATGCAGTATGATGTTTTGAAACTTTTTTGTCGATACTCAGAATCTCCTGCTCCGGGTTGTATACCACCTTGATGTATGCGGAGACAGAAGGTGCGCCGGCGCGGATTGCGACATGCTGGCATTCCTTTACCACGTCCATCAGCTGGTCGTAGCTGTCTCCTTCGATGGCGGTCTCGAAAGGCCCCACATAATAGCTGAGGCCGGTGCTCTTGATGTAGGCGATAACCTCATCTACAATCCGGATCAGCTCTTCATCGTTGTCCACATCTGGTAATGTCTGAATGGCTACACTTGCCTTCATTTCTTTTTCCTCCTTTTCCATTTTCAACATTTTCGTATTCAACAGCCAACAAGGAAATCGTCCGCCGCAGGTGGATATCTGCGTCTGTCGGCATAAAAAATGCAGCAGCGCCGGAATGAATCAGGCACTGCTGTATCAAGGATGAAGAGCGGGTTTTCTACGGAAAAATCCGGTGATTCTCTTTACGCTTCCTACGCTGGCATGATCCAGATCAGGTATAAGGGTCACAGACAACATCTGTATCTCAGTCCTTTCCGGCGGACTCCCCTGCTGTAGTTCTATATTTTAGTCACTTTATTTTTCTGTGTCAATCCTGTGTGCGGTTAAGGACAGAGAAGATCCTGTGTGCGGTTAAGGACAGCGAAGACAGCAACTTTTGTCCTGCTAACCGTTCGCGGGCAGGTACGTTAAATCGTGATTTCGCTCTCTTGCCGCAGATTTAAAATGGATTATTATGGCTTCGGTGGTATAATGTGCAGGTATGAGTTTGAAAGCGGGTTTTGGATATGACGAAGGATATGACGAAAGGGCCGATTCTAAAGACCCTGATACTGTTTACAATTCCCCTGGTTCTGGGAACGCTTCTTCAGCTTACCTATAATGCGGCAGACAGCATGATTGTGGGGCGGTTTGTCGGAAAAACAGCGCTCGCGGCAGTGGGTACGACAAATCCTCTGGTCACCCTTGTTCTGCTTTTCACAAACGGGATCTGTCTCGGGGCGGGAATACTGGTGAGTACGCTGTATGGAGCGGGAAAGAAGGAGGAGCTGCGGAGACAGGTAAGTACGGGAATGATCTCGGGGTGCGTTTTCTCCGTGGCAGTCGCGGCTGTGATGTTTGTGGCAGCGAAGCCGCTTCTGATGGCGCTGCAGGTGGAGGCGGTCATTCTACCGGAGGGAGTCTTCTATCTGAGGATCATACTGTTCGGCATGTTCTTCAGCTTTATCTATAATTATCTGGCCAGTATGCTGCGCGCGATGGGTGACAGCGTCTCTCCGCTGATTTTTCTCGGTGGAAGCGCGGTACTGAATATTCTGGGAGATCTCTTTTTTATCGCGTTACTTCATATGGGAGTGGAGGGCGCCGCAATCAGTACGGTGATCTGTGAGGCCCTCAGTGCGGTTCTCTGTTATTTCTATATTCAGAGGAAGGTTCCGGAGCTTCGGCTCGGAAAAAAATGGCTGATCTTTGACTGGTCGATGCTGAAGAAAACCCTTGCGTTCGGTTTTGTGAGTGCGCTCCAGCAGAGCACGGTTCAGATGGGAAAGATCGGAACCCAGACCATCGTAAATACGCTCGGGGTAAACGCGACGGCGGCTTTCAACGCAACGAACCGGGTGGATGATTTCGCGACAATTCCCCAGCAGAATATCGCGCACGCCATGACCTCAGTGATGGCGCAGAATGTCGGAGCGGGGAATGCGCCGCGGGTGAAGCGGACGTATCGCGCCGGAATGTATTGCGAGCTCGTTTATGGCGTGGTGATCGGTGCTGTGGTGTTTTTGGCGGCGGGACCGCTGACCAGGCTGTTCACTTCGGACCCTGAGGTCATCGCGGAGGGGCAGCGCTATATGCGGCTCATCGCGGTCATGTATCCGGTTCCCGCGTTCACAAACGGACTTCAGGGATATTTTCGGGGAACGGGGGATCTGAAGGTCACGTTATATTCCAGTCTGATCAACATGGGAGTCCGGGTCGCATCGGAAATACCGATGGTGTTCGTGTGGCACTGGGGATTCATCTCGATTCCATGGTCGTATCTTCTCGGATGGATCGCGATGAGTATGTTTGAGCTTCCGTTCCTGATCCGGCGTCTTCGCCGGATGGGAAAGAGGCCGACAAACGAGAGAGCGGAGACAGAGTAAGGAGCCGCGGCGCGGATCAGATGTCGTAACGCAGGAGAAATGTGCGGCTTGGATCAGATGTTGTGACGCAGGAGAAATGTGCGGCGTGGACCAGATGTTGTGACGCAGGGAAAATGCGCGGTGCGGACCAGATGTTGTGACGCAGGGAAAATGCGCGGCATGGACCAGATGTTGTGACGCAGGAGAAAGGCCGCTGTGTGGGCTGAAGCCGCAGCTCGGGATGAGGTCATGATACAGGACGAAGCCGTGTGAGGTACCGGGTGTATCGGTGACCGGTGGAGAGTGAATATGGGTACAATTTTTTACATTATGGGAAAGAGCGCAAGCGGGAAGGATCACATATACACTGCACTGCTTGCCCGGTCGGAGCTGAATCTGAAGCCGATCGTGCTGTATACCACAAGGCCGATGCGGCAGGGGGAAGAGAACGGCAGAGAATATTATTTTTCAGACGAGAGGCATCTGGCGGAATTGAGAAAAGCCGGGCGGATCATTGAGGAACGTTGTTATCAGACGGTCAGCGGACCGTGGTATTATTTTACGGCGGATGAGGGGCAGATTGATCTGAAGAAGAGCGATTATCTCGGAATCGGTACGCTGGAATCCTATGAGCAGATGGTGCGGTATTACGGAAGAAAAGTCATGGTGCCGGTCTATATTGAAGTAGACGATGGAATCCGTCTGGAGAGGGCACTGCGGAGAGAACGGAAGCAGAAGCAGCCCCAGTACGAAGAGATGTGCAGGCGCTTTCTGGCGGATCAGAAGGACTTTTCCGGGGAAAAAACAGCGCGGGCCGGCATCACCAGGCGGTTTGAAAACAACGGAATGATCCAGGAATGCATCGATGAAATCGCAGGCTTTATCCTTTCGATAAAACAGCGCCGGTCATGATGTTCAGACAAGACTCCTGTGAACGATCGGCCTTGTCAGTCATGCGCACAGTAAGGATGGACAGCAGCAGAAGATGAACAGGCGGAGGGTACCCAGGCACCAGGAATTATGGTATCATATACTGAACAGCTCTTCGAAAACGCAGCCAGGATCGTCACGCGCGAAGCGTGCGTAAGAGACCGGATGCGGTTTCTAAGGCAGCAGGTATGAGCACGAAGTGACGCGTAAGCGACACGAAAATCAGTAGTTCGCAGAATATTAAGCTCAAGGAGGGATTAATCATGCGTGAACCTGACGAAATGAAAGGATTTGCGGGGATTGTTGGACATAAAGATGTAGTGTCACATATTCAGAATGCAGTCCGGACGGGAAAAATCTCTCATGCGTATATTATCGGCGGGGAGAAGGGGTCTGGAAAGCGGCTCATAGCGACACTGTTTGCCATGACGCTTCAGTGCGGGGAGCATGGAACGGAACCCTGCGGAAAATGTGCCTCCTGCCGTAAGGCTCTTGGCGGAAATCATCCGGATATCATCTATGTGACGCATGAAAAGCCGAACTCTGTAGGAATCGACGAGATCCGGGAGCAGCTGGTGGAGGATGTGCAGATCCGTCCCTATGAGAGCAGGTATAAGATTTATATCGTGGAGGAAGCGGGAAAGATGACGCCGCAGGCGCAGAACGCGCTTCTGAAGACGATCGAGGAACCGCCGGAATATGCTGTCATTATGCTTCTGGCGGACAATCCGGAGATTCTGCTTCCGACGATACGATCCAGATGCGTGACATTAAATCTGAAGCCGGTTACCGAAGAAGAGATGAAGGATTATCTGATGCAGCAGCTCCATGTGCCCGACTATCAGGCGGATATCATGGCATCCTTTGCCCAGGGAAATATCGGCAGGGCAAAACGGATCGCGGAGTCCTCTGAATTCATGGAGATGGTGGAGAATGCCGTATATCTTCTGAAGAACTCGCAGAGGATGGAGGTCGGCGATATGATTGACGCTGTCCGGGAGATGGCCGGAGATAAGCAGAAAATCTATGATTATTTTGATATCTTCACGATCTGGTTCCATGATGTCCTGATGTTTAAGGCGACAAAGGAAGTGGACGGTCTTGTGATGAAGGGTGAGATCAACGCGATCCGGGAGCGGGCAAGCACCAGCTCATATGAGGGACTGCAGAAGATTCTGGAAGCGATACAGACGGCAGCGGGCAGATTCCGGGCGAATGTAAATCCCGATCTGACGCTGGAACTCCTGTTTCTCACAATACGGGAGTGCTGACCGGCGGAGATGATGTGAAATACAGGTCCCGGGAACGGGATTGATAGGAGTAAGCAGAAAATGGTAAAAATTATTGGAATCCGGTTTCGGAATGGGGGAAAGGTCTACTATTTCGATCCGAAGGACATGGAGTTTAAGAAGGGGGATCACGCCATCGTTGAGACCGCCAGGGGCGTGGAGTGCGGAAGAGTTGTCCTGGCGCCGCGGGAGGTTGAGGACAGTCAGGTGGTGCAGCCGCTTCGGCCGGTGATTCGCGTGGCCGGAGATGCGGACATTGAGCATGAGAAGGAGAATCAGCGCAAGGAAAAGGAAGCCTACCGGATTTGCAGACAGAAGATCAGGGATCACAACCTGGATATGAAGCTGGTGCAGGCGGAATACACCTTCGACAACAAGAAGATGCTGTTTTATTTTACGGCGGACGGAAGAGTGGATTTCCGGGAGCTGGTAAAGGATCTTGCCTCAGTGTTCCGGACAAGAATCGAGCTTCGCCAGATCGGTGTTCGCGATGAGACAAAGATGCTCGGCGGAATCGGAACCTGTGGAAGACCGCTTTGCTGCAGTACGTATCTGTCTGATTTTGCGCCGGTCTCAATCAGGATGGCAAAAGAACAGAATCTCTCTCTGAACCCGGCAAAGATATCCGGGGTCTGCGGGCGGCTGATGTGCTGTCTTAAGAATGAGGAGGAAACCTATGAATACCTGAACCGGAAGCTGCCGGGCGTCGGCGATGTGGTTCAGACGCCGGACGGACGGGAAGGAGAGGTTCAGTCTCTGAATGTTCTCCGTCAGAAGGTCCGGGTATTGATCGAGGAAGGCGATGACAAAGAAGTCGCAGATTATGCGGCAGAGGAAATAACGCTGATCCAGAAGCGGAAAAAAGGAGGAAAACCGGAAAAGGAGCATGCTGGCGCAGAACGTTCCGGTCAGCCTGGAAAATCCGGAGCAAACTCTCGCGCTGAGCGCGGAGGTAAGGAGCGGCCGGGTCGGGCTGCTTCTTCCGGAGAAGGCAGCGCGCAGGGAGAATCAGAAAAAACCGCACTGGGAGAGAACGGTTTGTCCGGTAAGAAGGAGGCAAGAGACCGTAGAGAGAGCCGCCGGGAGCAGTCCGGAAGAGATGGAGGCAGGAGAGAATCCAGAGAATCATCCGGGGGAAGAGAGCAGGAACGGCGCCAGAGGACGGCTGCGGGTGAGAGGCTGAACTCCGAAAGGGGAGGCAGACCGGCTCCGGAGGCTGATGGCGCTGAGGAACGTCAGGATGAGAACCCTGAGAGAAGAAGCCGGCGTAGCCGCCGCGGAAGACGGGGAAACCGTGACAGAAGAAATGGGATGGATCCGGAAGGAACGCTGAGCCGCGAGAGCGAAAGCTTTCGCGCGCGGGGAGAAAAACGCTCTCCGGAGGACGGAAGAGATTCCGAATCACAGAATCCGGAGCGGACCAGAAGACGGGACCGCAGACGCCCGGATCGAAGCAGAAGAGAGATGCCGGAAGAAAACAAGGAGTCGTAAATGTCCCCAGAACTGAAACAAGGAGAGCATCTGGATGATCTCCAGAATGGATTTTTTATTATCCAGGGGCAGAAGAGCTTCCGCTACGGAATCGATGCGGTGCTGCTGTCCGGTTATGCGAAGGTAAAACCGGGAGAGCGGGTGCTGGATCTCGGAACGGGAACGGGAATTCTGCCGATCCTTCTGGCTGCCAAGACACCCGGGCGAAGCTTTACGGGGCTGGAGATTCAGAAGGAAAGTGCGGATATGGCCAGAAGAAGTGTGGCCCTTAATCATCTGAACGACAGGATATCAATTGTACAGGGAGACATCCGGGAAGCCGTATCCATATTCGGTGCGGCTTCCTTTGACGTAGCGGTCAGCAATCCGCCCTATATGATCGGCAGGCACGGACTGACGAACCCTGACCCGGCGGTGGCCATCGCGAGGCATGAGATTTTGTGCAGCTTCCGGGACATCGCAGAGCAGACGTCCCGGATTCTCACGGACAGAGGACGCTTCTACCTGATTCACCGGCCCTTCCGTCTGGCGGAGATTATGTGTACCCTGAAGGAGTACCGGCTGGAGCCGAAGCGGATGCGTCTGGTGTATCCTTTTGCGGACAAGGAACCGAACATGGTTCTTCTGGAAGCGTGCAAGAACGGAAATCCCCGGATCCGGGTGGAAAAACCTCTGATCGTATACGAGAGGCCCGGCGTATATACCCGGGAGATTCGCGAGATTTACGGTGACGGAAGATAATCCCGCGCCGGTTCATGGAAAACAATTGAGATACGGCGAAAGTGCCGGAAAGGAGGTTGTAATGCCGGGCAGACTTACACTTTGCGCAACACCGATCGGGAATCTGGAGGATATTACCTTCCGGGTTGTCCGGGCGCTGAGGGAAGCGGATCTGATCGCCGCGGAGGATACGAGAAACAGCATCAAGCTGCTGAATCATTTTGATATCCACACCCCGATGACTGCCTATCACGAGAACAATCGCTACGACAAGGGCAGACAGCTTGTGGACAAGATGCTTTCCGGAACGAATATTGCCCTGATCACGGACGCGGGAACACCGGGCATCTCCGATCCGGGAGAGGTTCTCGTCGAGTTGGCCGTGGAGGCGGGAATAGAGGTCACTTCGCTTCCGGGGCCGGCCGCCTGTATTACGGCGCTGACGATGTCGGGACTGTCCACGAGGCGGTTCGCCTTCGAGGCATTTCTTCCCATGGAGAAAAAGGAGAGGGCAGTGGTACTGGAGGATCTGAAGGCAGAGACGAGAACGATCATTCTCTACGAGGCGCCCCACCGCCTGGTGAGGACGCTCGGGGAGCTTCGGGATGTGCTCGGCGGAGAACGGAGGATCAGTCTTTGCAGGGAGCTCACAAAAAAACATGAAAATGTACAGCGGACGACAATTGACGCGGCGCTGGAACATTTTGAGACGGAAGCGCCGAGAGGAGAGTTCGTTCTGGTCATTGCGGGAAAGAGCTTCCGGGAGCGGAAAGAGGAAGAGCAGGAGTTCTGGAAGAAAATGACCGTGGAAGAGCACATGGCGTATTATCTGGACCTCGGGACAGACCGGAAAGAGGCCATGAAGCAGGTAGCCCGTGACCGGGGCTGCGGCAAACGGGAGATCTACGCATATCTCAATAAGAACACATAAGGATCCGGTACGGCCCGGTTCATGGTGACTGCGTGCAGCTGTTCACAGATGTATCAGTGTCCTGCCGGCCGGACAGCCCCCGTAATCGTGCGCAACTGTTTATGCAGGGGTTATCTGCACTTTACGAATGCCGGATCTGTTGTTATAATATTCTAATCAAAATAGGGTGTATGTACCCCTCGAAAGGAGATGTTTTTATGAATATCACGATCAGTGGAAAGAATATAGAGATTACCGACGGTCTCAGAGCTGCAGTAAATGAAAAACTGAGCAAGCTGGAGAGATATTTCACACCGGATACAAACGTAATCGTTACACTGAGTGTGGAAAAAGAAAGACAGAAAATCGAGGTTACCATTCCTGTCAAAGGCAAAATCATCCGTTCCGAGCAGGTCAGCAACGATATGTATGTATCCATTGATCTTGTAGAAGAGGTGATCGAGCGTCAGCTTCGCAAGTATAAGACGAAAATCATCGATAAGAAACAGGCTGCTTCTAATTTCCAGAAGACATACATCGACAATGATTATATGGAGAATGAGGAGATCCGTATTGTCCGGACGAAGAAGTTTGATATCAAGCCGATGTATCCGGAAGACGCATGCGTACAGATGGAACTTCTCGGACACAATTTCTTCGTGTTCATGAATGCGGACACGGATCAGGTTAATGTCGTATATAAGAGAAAAGGAAACACTTATGGTCTGATTGAACCGGAAAACTGATCTGAGATTTTCGGATCGCACCGTTTCCGGCAGACCTGCCAGAGGGAAAAGACGCCGAAAGGCGTTTTTTCCTCGTAAACCACACAGGAGCTTAGAATCTAGTAATGAAATTATCAGAAAGAATCTTTGGCACACACAGCCAGAGAGAGTTAAAACGAATTGAGCCGATCGTAGACAAGGTAGAATCCTATCGTCCCGCCATGCAGGCGCTCAGCGACGATGAGCTTCGCGCCAAGACGAAGGAGTACAAGGACCGCCTGGCGGGCGGCGAGACACTGGATGACCTTCTGCCGGAAGCGTTTGCAACCGTAAGGGAGGCGGCAAAACGTGTACTGGGTATGGAACCCTACAGAGTTCAGATTATCGGCGGAGTCATTCTTCATCAGGGGCGTATCGCGGAGATGAAGACCGGTGAAGGAAAAACCCTTGTATCCACGATGCCGGCTTATCTGAACGCCCTTACGGGAAGAGGAGTGCACATCATCACCGTCAATGATTATCTGGCGAGCCGTGACGCGGGCTGGATGGGAAAGGTTCATGAGTTCCTGGGTCTGACCGTAGGATGCGTTCTGAACAGCATGAAGAATGATGAGCGCCGTGCCCAGTACAACTGTGACATTACCTATGTCACAAACAACGAGGACGGTTTTGACTATCTTCGTGACAACATGGTGATATACAAGGATCAGATGGTGCAGAGAGATCTTGCTTATGCGATCATCGATGAGGTTGACTCGGTTCTGATCGATGAAGCCCGCACCCCTCTGATCATTTCCGGACAGAGCGGAAAATCCACGAAGCTCTACGAGACGTGTGATATTCTGGCAACACAGCTTCAGCGCGGCGAGGCTTCCGGCGAGGTTACCAAGATGACTGCCATCATGGGCGAGGAAATCGAGGAGACCGGAGACTTTATCGTAAATGAGAAGGACAAGATTGTGACGCTGACCGAGCAGGGCGTCAAAAAGGTGGAGCAGTTCTTCCACATCGACAACCTCTCGGATCCGGAGAATCTTGAGATCCAGCACAACATCATCCTGGCGCTTCGTGCGCACAACCTGATGTTCAAGGACCGCGATTACATTGTCAAGGATGATCAGGTCTACATCGTAGATGAGTTTACCGGACGAGTGCTTCCGGGCCGCCGTTATTCCGACGGACTGCATCAGGCGATTGAGGCAAAGGAGCACGTAAAGGTAAAGCGCGAGAGCAAGACGCTTGCCACCATCACCTTCCAGAACTTCTTCAATAAATATGAGAAGAAGGCAGGTATGACAGGTACCGCTCTGACAGAGGAGCAGGAGTTCCGTGATATTTACGGAATGGATGTCATCGAGATTCCGACGAATAAACCGATCGCCCGAATCGATCATGATGACGCTGTCTATATCACAAAGAAGGAGAAATACCGGGCGGTAATCGAGGACGTCAAGGAGTCTCACGCGAAGAAACAGCCGGTACTTGTGGGTACCGTCAACATCGATACCTCAGAGCTTCTCAGCCGCATGCTGAAGAGAGAGGGAATTCCGCATCAGGTACTGAACGCGAAATATCATGAGCTTGAGGCCGAGATCATATCCCACGCGGGCGAGGCGGGAGCGGTAACCATTGCCACGAATATGGCGGGCCGTGGTACTGATATCAAGCTTGATGAGGAAGCGAGAGCGGCCGGAGGACTGAAGGTCATCGGTACGGAGCGGCATGAGTCGAGACGTATTGACAATCAGCTGCGCGGACGTTCCGGACGACAGGGAGATCCGGGAGAGAGCCGTTTCTATCTGTCACTGGAAGACGATCTTCTCCGTCTGTTCGGCTCCGAGAAGCTGATGTCCGTCTTCAAATCTCTGGGCGTATCCGAGGGTGAGGAGATTCACCACAAGATGCTTTCCTCGACGATCGAGAAGGCGCAGGAGAAGATCGAGGGCAACAACTACGGAATCCGTAAGAATCTTCTGGATTATGACCTTGTCAACAACGAGCAGAGAGAGATCATCTACAAGGAGCGCCGCCAGGTTCTGAACGGCGAGAGCATGCGTGATTCTATCATGAAGATGATCTACGACACGATCGATAACACCGTGGAGCGGGCGATCGGCGAGAGTGGAGATGAACCGGATAACTGGGATCTGGATGAACTGAACCGTCTGCTGCTTCCGATTATTCCTCTTCAGAAGATAACGAAAGAAGATGTCGCTGCTCTGAAGAAGGGCAAGGAGGAGCTGAAGCAGAACCTCAAGGACAAGGCAGTCCGGCTTTATGAGGAAAAAGAGGCCCAGTTCCAGTCTGAAGAACAGATCCGTGAGCTGGAGCGTGTCATCCTTCTGCGTGTGATCGATGAGAAATGGATGAATCACATCGATGATATGGAGCAGCTGCGCCAGGGTATCGGACTTCAGGCATACGGCCAGAAGGATCCGAAGGTAGAGTACAAGATGCTGGCCTATGACATGTTCAATGAAATGACCGCGTCAATTCAGGAGGACACCATCCGCCTGCTGTACCATGTCCGGATTGAGGAGAAGGTGGAGCGTGAGCAGGTAGCTCAGGTCACCGGAACCAACAGAGATGACACGTCCGAACGGAAGCCGATACAGAAAAAGGCAAAAAAGATTTATCCGAACGACCCCTGCCCGTGCGGAAGCGGTCTGAAGTATAAGCAGTGTCACGGACGGAAGGGAGCACCGCCGCTGGATATCTGAGTGAAGAACTGATCCGAAGAGCAGATGATCAGAAGAGCTGCCGTGCCGGGTGGTGTCCTGCCGGCGCGACAGCATCGTCATTTACGCGAACAGTGAGCCGCAGCCGAATGCGAAGTATTCGTGTGCGGCGGGAATATTTTTTTAAAGAGGGCCCCGATTACCGGTTTTCGGAACCGGCCCTTCAGGATACGCAAACCGGAATAAAATGTTCACAGAACAAAAGGTGGTGAAGCTGGTGGTAGTAGAACTTGAAAACATGAAACAGGAACTCAGGACATTCGATCAGCCATTGGTGGAAGTGAGGGATTCACTTTGACCTCGCTAGCAAAGAGCAGCGGATCGAAGAATTAGAGAGAAAAATGGAGGAGCCGAATTTCTGGGACAACCCGGAGGAGGCTCAGAAGCAGACAAGAGAGCTGGGAAATCTCAAGGACGATCGGGACACCTACAAGAAGCTGGTATCCTCTAAGGAAGACATCGAGACATTGATCGAGATGGGCGAAGAAGAGGATGACGAGTCGGTCGTTCCGGAAGTGCGGGAGATGCTGGATGAGTTCAAGGAGAAGCTTGAGAATATTCGGATCAAGACACTCCTCTCCGAGGAATATGATTCCTGCAACGCGATCGTGAGACTGAACGCGGGAGCGGGCGGAACCGAGGCAATGGACTGGTGCGGCATGCTTTACCGTATGTATACAAGGTGGGCGGAGAGGCATCATTTCAGCATTGAGGAACTGGATTATCAGGAAGGCGATGAGGCCGGCATCAAGTCGGTAATGTTCCAGGTCAACGGCGAGAATGCGTATGGCTATCTCAAGTCGGAGGCAGGAGTTCACCGTCTGGTCCGGATTTCTCCGTTTAATGCGCAGGCAAAGCGGCAGACCTCCTTCGTATCGTGCGATGTCATGCCGGATCTGGACAAGGATATAGATATCGAGGTGCGTGACGAGGATATCCGTGTGGATACCTACCGTTCCAGCGGTGCCGGCGGTCAGCACATCAACAAGACCTCATCGGCAATCCGGATCACCCATCTGCCGACCGGAATCGTGGTCACCTGTCAGAACGAGCGGTCCCAGCATATGAACAAGGACAAGGCTATGCAGGTTCTGAAATCAAAGCTGTATATGCTCGAGCAGGAGAAGCAGGCGGAGAAGGAGGCCGGAATCCGCGGCGAGGTAACGGATATTGCATGGGGACATCAGATCCGTTCCTATGTCCTTCAGCCGTATACGATGGTGAAGGATCTGCGGACAGGAGAAGAGCGGGCACAGGCAAGTGCTGTCCTGGACGGCGATATTGATCCGTTTATCAATGCGTACCTGAAGTGGAGCGCGCTGAAGAAGAAGGAGCACACGAAGTAACGAAAAGTAAGAGACTTCGAAATCGCATCCAGTCTCTTACATACGCTTCGCGACAGGCGGCCTGTCTGCGTTTTCGAAGAGCTGTTTTTTTAATAACCTTGTATAAGCTACGGATTTCGCGCATTCGCGCTTCATCCTCATACCTGTTGCCTTCGAAATCGCATCCAGTTTCTTACACACGCTTCGCGACAGGCGGCCTGTCTGCGTTTTCGAAGAGCTGTTTTTTAATAACCTTGTATAAGCTACGGATTGCTCCGTGCTTCGCACTCCCGCAATCCTACAGGTATTCGGATTTCGCGCATTCGCGCTTCATCCTCATACCTGTTGCCTTCGAAATCGCATCCAGTCTCTTACACACGCTTCGCGCGTGACGATCCTGTCTGCGTTTTCGAAGAGCTTATACACCTACATCAGATGAGAGCGAGGAAGAATACAGATGGTTAATGTTGCCGTTCTGGGTTACGGAACCGTAGGTTCCGGAGTAGTTGAAGTAATCAATACCAACCATGACAGTATCAATAAGAAGGCGGGGGACGAGATCAATATCAAATATGTTCTTGACCTCAGAGATTTTCCGGGAGATCCGGTGGAGAAGGTTCTGGTCCATGATTTCAATGTGATTCTGCAGGACCCGGAGGTAGACATTGTCGTGGAAACCATGGGCGGACTGCACCCGGCTTATGAGTTTACCAAGAGCGCTCTTCTTGCAGACAAGAGCGTGTGCACATCCAATAAGGAGCTCGTTGCGACGTATGGCACGGAGCTTCTGAAGATCGCGAAGGAGAAGAGCATTAACTATCTGTTTGAGGCGAGCTGCGGCGGGGGAATTCCGATTATCCGTCCGCTGAACTCTTCGCTCACAGCGGATGAGATTGATCAGATCACCGGTATTCTGAACGGGACGACAAACTATATCCTGACGAAGATGGGACGGGACGGATCTGATTTTGATGAGGCTCTCGCGGAGGCACAGAATAATGGCTATGCAGAGCGCAATCCGGAGGCGGATATTGAGGGATACGATGCCTGCCGGAAGATCGCCATCCTTTCTTCTCTGGCTTACGGACGTCATGTGGATTATCATGACATCTATACGGAGGGAATTACAAAGATCACGGCCGTGGATATGAAGTACGCGCAGGAAATCGGCGCGGCGATCAAGCTTCTGGCGACAAGCTGTAAGGTTGACGATGGTTTCTATGCTATGGTCTGCCCGGGCATGATCAACGAAAGCAGCCCTCTTTACAGCGTGAACGGAGTGTTCAACGCGATCTTCATTCACGGGAATGTTCTTGGTGACGCCATGTTCTACGGCAGCGGCGCGGGAAAGCTTCCTACAGCCAGCGCGGTTGTGGCGGATGTTGTGGATGAGGCGAAGCATCTTCATCGCAATATTATGATGAACTGGAGCAGCAGAACCCTGAAGCTGTGTGACGTCAGTACGATGGAGAATCGTTTCTTTGTTCGTGTAAAGGGATCCGTATCAGAAAAAATTGACAAGGTGAATGAGATTTTTGGCAGGGTAGAGCCGATCAGTCTGCCGGCAGTGCCCGGCGAGTTCGCCTTTATCACCAAAAAGATGAAGGAATCTGAATTCAAGGCAAAAGCGGACCAGATGGGTGAAGAAATCCTCGGAAGAATCCGTGTATTTTTCTGAAAAAGACAGGCACGTGACAGGGTATTCAATGCCACATGAGGTTCGGGAGACGATGGTCTCCCGGTCCTGCATGTGGCGTTATTCAACAGAGAAGCCGGCTCATCTGTCGGCGGAAGAGGTGATTAGAGAATGGTAAAACATACAGGAGAGAATTATTACATTTCTACGGCTATTGCATATGCGTCCGGGAAACCCCATATCGGTAATACATATGAGATCGTTCTTGCGGACAGTATTGCGAGATTCCGCAGGATGCAGGGATATCAGGTATATTTTCAGACCGGTACGGACGAGCACGGCCAGAAGATTGAGAACAAGGCCGAGGAGAAGGGATGTACGCCGCAACAGTATGTAGATGATGTGGCAGCTGAGATTCACCGGATCTGGGATCTGATGAATACCTCCTACGACAAGTTCATTCGCACGACAGATGCGTATCACGTCAGACAGGTCCAGAAGATTTTCAAAAAGTTCTATGAGCAGGGCGATATCTACAAGGGACACTATGAGGGATGGTACTGTACGCCGTGCGAGTCCTTCTGGACGGATTCCCAGCTGGTGGACGGCAAGTGCCCGGACTGCGGACGGCCGGTCACACGGGCAAAGGAGGAGGCATATTTCTTCAGAATGAGCAAGTATGCGCCGAGGCTGATTGAGTACATCAATGAACATCCCGAATTTATTCAGCCGGTATCCAGAAAGAATGAGATGATGAACAACTTCCTGCTTCCGGGGCTTCAGGATCTCTGTGTCTCCAGGACATCTTTCAAGTGGGGAATTCCGGTAGACTTTGATGACAAGCATGTCGTATATGTATGGCTGGACGCGCTGACCAACTATATCACCGGTCTCGGCTATGACGCCGATGGGAACAGCAGCGAGCAGTACCGGAAGTTCTGGCCGGCGGATCTTCATCTGGTCGGAAAGGATATCATCCGTTTCCATACGATATACTGGCCGATCTTCCTGATGGCGCTGGGCGAGCCGCTCCCGAAGCAGGTATTCGGACATCCATGGCTGATCCAGGCAGACGGCAAGATGAGCAAGTCAAAGGGCAATGTGATCTATGCGGATGATCTGGTTAATCTCTTCGGAGTTGATGCGGTACGGTATTTTGTTCTTCATGAGATGCCGTTTGAGAATGACGGTGTCATCAGCTGGGAGCTGATGGTGGAACGCCTCAATTCTGATCTTGCGAATACGCTGGGCAATCTGGTAAATCGTACGATTTCCATGTCAAATAAATATTTCGGCGGAATTGTCGAGAACAAAAACGTGAATGATCCCGTGGACGATCAGCTGAAGGCGGTTGTCACAGAGACTGCGGGCAAGGTCGAGGAAAAGATGAAGGGACTTCACGTCGCGGATTCGATTACAGAGATTTTTGCGCTCTTCAAGCGCTGCAATAAATACATTGATGAAACCATGCCGTGGGCACTCGCCAAGGATGAGACAAAGAAGGACAGACTGGCGACGGTTCTGTACAATCTCGCGGAGAGCATTACCATAGGAGCATCGCTTCTTGAGCCGTATATGCCGGAAACGACGGAGCGGATTCTGAAGCAGCTCAATACCGGGAAGAGAGATTATGCAGATGCCGACAGATTCGGCCTGTATAAGAGCGGCACAAAGGTGACGGAAGAGCCGGAGATTCTGTTTGCAAGACAGGATCTGAAGGATGTCATGGAAAAGGTAGAAGAGATCCGTAAAGGACAGAAGGCCGCGTCCGGAGAGGCTGCGCAGAGCGGTACGGCCGGCGAAGCGGCTGATGCAGCAGGAGAAGAGAAGACGGAGATCCACGTTGAGCCGAAAGCGGAGATCACCTATGATGATTTTGCGAAGATGCAGTTCGCGGTAGGCGAGGTTCTGGAGTGCAGAGAGGTTCCGAAATCGAAGAAGCTTCTGGTGTCTCAGATTAAATTCGGTGACCAGACCCGTCAGATCGTGTCCGGAATCAAGAAATGGTATAAGCCGGAGGAGATGGTCGGCAAGAAGGTAATGTGTCTGATTAATCTGAAGCCGGCGAAGCTTGCCGGTCTGGAGTCGCAGGGCATGATTCTCGCTGCGGAAGACAGTGAGGGAAATGTGACCCTGATGACACCTGAGAAAGATATGCCGTCGGGCTCCGGGATTTCATAAATAAAATTTTTTAGAGAAGATGCCGTTATATAGCGGCTGGGTTATACGGAAGACTGCAGCATGTGTGTTGCAGTCTTCTGCCATATAAGGGGGCTGTGCGAACGCGTTGCCCGGGACCAAACGTATAAGAGCGGATGCAGGAACGCGCTGCCCGGGACCAAACGTATAAGGGCGGATGCATGAACGCGTTGCCCGGGACAAAACGTTAAGGGCGGTTGCAGGAACGCGTTGCCCGGGATAAAACGTTAAGGGCGGTTGTGCGAATGCGGAGCTCACGACAAACCCTATCAGCAGGATGTGACGATGTTTACAGCATGGACTTTTACCATGTGAGGTGATTAAGAATGATATTTGATACACATGCGCATTACGAGGATGAAGCTTTTGATGAGGACAGAGATGAGATGATCCGGACCCTTCCGGATTATCATGTGGGACGGTTCGTCAACGTGGCTTCCGACTGGTCCAGTCTGGAAAAAACGCGAAGGATAGTGGAGAGTTATACAGATGCTTTTGCCGCATTTGGTCTGCATCCGGACAACGTCGGGGAACTGAATGAGGAACGGGTAAAGGAACTGGAAGAATATCTGCGCCTTCCGAAGTGCGTGGCTGTGGGAGAGATCGGACTGGATTATCACTGGAACAAGGATAACCGGGAGGAGCAGATCTACTGGTTCAGAAGGCAGCTGGAAGTGGCGAGAAGTCACAGGCTTCCGGTGATTATTCACAGCAGAGACGCTGCGCAGGATACGATGAATATTGCCCGGGAGGAGAATCTGGGAGAGATCGGCGGTGTGATTCACTGTTATGCGTATTCTGTCGAACAGGCGATGGAATATACAGACATGGGGATGTATCTGGGAATCGGGGGTGTGGTCACGTTCAAAAATGCCAGACGTCTGAAGGAAACGGTGCAGGCAGTTCCTCTGTCACATCTCGTTCTGGAGACTGACTGCCCGTATCTTGCGCCGGAGCCGAACCGGGGAAGCAGGAACAGTTCCCGGAATCTCCGTTATGTGGTGCGTGCGATCGCGGATCTGAAAGGGATAACAGCGGAGGAAGTCGAGCAGACAACCTGGGAGAATGCCTGCAGAATGTACCGGCTGCAGTAAGCCTGACCTGACGGCCTGAAATATTGCAAGTGCGATTGTCTGAGATATTACGAAATGTAACGGGTGCAGGAAAACAAATCAGGCAGATAACGGAAAAGACACCGGTCGGCATTTGTGTAATTTTCCCGATTTTATTATACGAATCCAAATCTTTTTGTGATATTATGACTGTATAAGCTCTTCGAAAACGCCGGGCGGACCTTCACCCGCGAAGCGGGTGAAAGGGACGAGAGGCGATTTCGAAGGCAACAAGCAAAAGCACGAAGAGACGCGAAGCGGCGCGGAAGTGCTTTTGCTTGTAGGATTGCGGGAGTGCGAAGCACGGAGCAATCCGCAGCTTATACAATCATGAAAAGAGGAAAGCTCAACGAAAACGCCGGGCGGACCTTCACCCGCGAAGCGGGTGAAAGGGACGAGAGGCGATTTCGAAGGCAACAAGCAAAAGCACGGAGAGACGCGAAGCGGTTAAAGGGACGATAGGACATTTTTTATAGAGAATAAAGACAGCAATTCCATAGAAAATAGCATCCGTATAAAGGAGAGGGAAATGGCAAGAAAAAGCATCGGGGAAGAAAAGAAAAGCGAGACCGTGGAGAGGGCGACGGCTGCAGTGAAAGAGGCTTCCGAAAAGGCTGCCAGGGCAGCGAAGGAGGCATCGGATATCGCGTCGAAGGCAATGAAGGATGCAACGGAAAAGGCAGGCAAAAATGCGGCTGCTACCGTTAATTCAGTGAAGAAAAATGTGAAAAGATCGGTGGCAAAGGCACAGTCGGGAAAGATTGTGGATGAGCCGGAGATTTCCGGAGAATCCGAAAAAAAGGAGGAGGCTTCGGAAAACAAGGTCAGACAGGACCCTCATATTTTTTCTGATCTGGATTCCTATCTGTTCGGTCAGGCGACTCACTATGATCTGTACAAGAAGATGGGCGCGCACACAGCGCGTCTGAATGGCGAGAACGGAACGTGGTTCACATTATGGGCGCCGAATGCGGCCGCGGTGTATGTGATCGGAGAGTTTAACAGCTGGGATGAGAATGCGAATCCCATGAAGAAGATCGAAGATCAGGGAATCTGGGAGATCTTTATCCCGGGAGCGGCAGTGGGTCAGCTCTACAAATATCTGATCATCTCGAAGAACAATCAGAAGCTGTACAAGGCGGATCCGTACGGGAACTGGGCGGAGCTTCGCCCGGGAACAGCTTCGAGAATAGCGGATCTGGGCTATCGGTGGGGCGATGCGGCGTGGATCCGGAACAGGCAGAACCTTGTGCCGGAAACGGCTGCGCTGTCGATCTACGAAGTGCATCCAGGGTCCTGGATGAAGCATCCTTACAGTGAGGAAAATCCGGAAGGGTTCTATACCTACCGGGAATTCGCAAAGCGGATTGTCGAGTATGTGAAGGACATGGGATATACTCACGTCGAGCTTATGGGCATTGCCGAGCATCCGCTCGATCAGTCCTGGGGATACCAGGTGACAGGATATTACGCACCGACCTCCCGTTACGGGGCGCCGGCTGATTTCAAGTATCTGGTGGATTATCTTCACCGCAACAAGATCGGTGTAATTCTGGACTGGGTTCCCGCGCATTTTCCGAAAAATGCCGAGGGTCTGGCGAATTTTGACGGCGATGCCGTATACGAGCATGCGGACCCGAGACAGGGAGAGCATCCGGACTGGGGCACCAAAATCTTTAACTACGGCCGTCCGGAGGTGAAGAATTTCCTGCTTGCGAATGCGCTTTACTGGGTGGAGGAGTTCCATGTAGACGGTCTGAGGGTGGATGCCGTCGCCTCCATGCTGTATCTGGACTATGGCAGAAAGGACGGCGAGTGGATCGCAAATAAATACGGGGACAACAAGAACCTCGAGGCGATTGAATTCTTCAAGCACCTGAACACATTGGTGCCCGGACGGAATCCCGGTGTTATGATGATCGCCGAGGAGTCGACCGCGTGGCCGAAGGTGACCGGAAAGGTGGAGGACGGCGGCCTCGGGTTTACCTACAAGTGGAACATGGGCTGGATGCATGACTTTCTGGAGTATATGAAGCTGGATCCGTATTTCCGCAAGTTCAACCACAACAAGATGACCTTTGCGATGACCTATGCGTTCAGCGAGAGATACATCCTGGTTCTCTCGCACGATGAGGTGGTGCATCTGAAGTGCTCCATGATCAACAAGATGCCGGGACAGGAGGATGAGAAGTTCCAGAATCTCAAGGTCGGTTATACCTTCATGTTCGGCCATCCGGGCAAAAAGCTGCTGTTCATGGGTCAGGATTTCGGACAGTACCGAGAGTGGAGCGAGGAGAGGGAGCTGGACTGGTTCCTTCTGGAGGACAAAAAGAATGAGCATCTGCAGGCCTATGTGCGGGATCTGCTGAATATGTACCGGAAATATCCTGCCCTTTACGCAAATGACAAGGGCTATGAAGGATTTGAATGGATGAACGCGGACGACTGCGACCGGAGCATCTTCAGCTTTGTGAGATGGTCGCCGACGAAGAGAAACAATCTTCTCTTTGTCATCAATTTCACGCCGGTGGAGCGCGCGGACTATATGTGCGGCGTGCCGAAGGCCGGGAATTACACGCTGATTCTCGACAGCAAATGCGAGAAGTACGGAGGGGATCACAAGGTTCCGCTCAAATACAAGGCCGAGGAGGGCGAATGCGACGGGCAGAAGCTTCACATCGCCTACGAGCTTCCGGCTTACGGAGCCGCGGTATTCAAATTCAATTGACAGACTGTGGAAAATTTTGCAATATATGCATGCAGCACATACTGCGGGAGTATCTATTAACTTTTGGAATGAATCGCTTCCTTTCTGCGATAGCTTAATTTTAAGGTGATTGTATGTTTGGGAAAAGAGAACTATTTTTAACATATGATACGATAAAATTGCAAAATATTACCAGAAAGCTTAATAGTGCTAAGATTAGATATGAGATAAAAAGTAGCGATTTTGGAAGGTCTAACAGAGGTTCTGGATTGCTGGGCAACTTTGGTGAAAATCCGAACCAAAAAATCATGTACTATGTTTATGTGAAAAAAAATGACTATGATTTTGCAAAATCTGTGATAGACGATGTTATAAAGGGAGTTTAGAAGATTGCTTTTGTTATTTTAGTTTTGAACTAAAATTTAAAAGAAAGGGGCGGTCCTTTTACATATCGTATTGTTAATACTCCGACAACAATTAACATAGCATTAACACAGACTTTATATTAAACAGATAGTTTCTCCGGGTTATCTTTTGTACGCTTAATCTATATGTTAATGGAGCGTTACAGATCCCGGAGGTAGGTTATGAATGAGAAGGTACAGATAGTATTTGGTCTGCTGGGAGGACTCGCGATTTTCCTGTTCGGCATGAACATGATGAGTGACAGTCTGCAGAAAGCGGCCGGAGAGAAGATGCGCACGGTGCTGGGGATGCTCACCAGAAATCCGGTGCTGGGAGTGATTTCAGGAGCACTGGTTACAGCGGTTTTGCAGAGCTCCAGTGCGACGACGGTCATGGCGATCGGGTTCGTGAGCGCAGGCCTGATGACTCTTCCGCAGGCGATTTCGATCATCTTCGGAGCGAATATCGGAACGACCATGACGGCTCAGATCATAGCGTTCAAGCTGAGTGATTATATCTTTATCATCATTTTCATCGGCTTTATCATCGGATTTACCGCGAAGAAGCAGAAGATCAAATACATCGGAAATACCATCCTGGCTTTCGGGCTTCTGTTTGAGGGAATCGAGATCATGGGCAGCGTGATGAAACCCCTGGCTTCCAGTCCCTTCTTTATTAACCTGATTGGGAAGGTCGCCCATATTCCGGTGCTGGGTGTTCTGACAGGTCTGATGATGACTCTTGTGGTGCAGAGCTCCAGCGCTACAATTGCGGTTCTTCAGAATTTTGCGTCTCAGCCTGCCGCAGACGGGATCACAAGCATCATCGGCCTTGCGGGAGCGATACCGGTTCTCCTGGGTGATAATATCGGAACGACGATCACAGCCATTTTGGCAAGTATCGGCCAGAGCATCGACGCAAAGCGGACGGCGCTGGCGCACTGTATCTTTAATGTGAGCGGCAGTCTGCTGTTCATCTGGTTTGTAAAGCCCTACGCGAGTCTGATCACGATGATCTCTCCGAAGGGCAATGAGGTAGATGTCATTTCCAGACAGATTGCCAATGCCCATACCGGTTTCAATATCATCATGACTCTGATCTGGACGCCTCTTCTGTGGCTGATGGTCAGGATCGTCATGAAGCTTCTCCCGGGAAAGAAGGAGCGGGTGGTTCCACTCGGCGAGCCCAAATATCTGGATGACAAGCTGATCCGGCAGCCGGTTGCCGCGCTCCATCTTGTGGCGCAGGAGACACTTCATTCCGCGCATATCGTCCAGCGGATGTTCGTAAAGGCGGAGGAGATCACACAGAAGGACAGTGATGCCGTACTTGGGACAATCCGTGCGGAGGCTGCGGGGGTACATGAGCTGTCAGAAAAGATCAACGAATATCTGGCCGCTGTTTTTTCGTTCGGTGCCATCACGGAGGACCAGGCATCCATGGCGACAGGTGTTCTTCTGATTCAGAGTGAAATCGACCGGATTGCGGATCTGTGCCGGAGTATCATTGAAAACATCGCGGGAGCGAAGAATATGAAAGTGAAATATTCCAAGGATGCGATGAAGGAGCTTCGGAAATCCATGGAACTGATTCGCAGGATGTTTGAGGAAACACTTGTCCTCATGGCGGATCCCGGGAAAATTGAGACGGACAGTCTGAAGAAGGAACGGGAGATGGTCATGGACATCGATGAAGGGATGCGGAAGGATCACGTGAAGCGGGTCGCAAAGGGAAAGTGCGATGCGAAGATGACGGTGAGCTTCAACGCGCTTCTGCACGATCTTGACCGGATGGGAAGCAGCTGCCTGAATCTGTCTGATACCGCGCTGAAGGAGATCAATTTCAGCACACTTCTTCAGGGTGAGCCGGACCCCGAGAGGGAAGAACTTCTTCAGAGCAGTCCGCACCCGGAGAGTGAAGAAATTCTTCAGAGCGGGATGGATCCGGAGAGTGAAGAAAGGATTCCGGCGGATGCCGTCCGTCCGAAGACCAGGGCAAAGAAGGTCCGCGCATGAGGTCCTTGCGTACAATTGAAGAAATCCGAAACATTTGGTAAGATAGAGGTGTCGTGCACATGTGGCGCGGCACTTTTTGAATGACAGGAACAGTGGTATGCGTTCGGCTGTGAAGGGGCTGTGCGCGGAGAACGCCGCGGCAGATCGATGAAGTCGGTCAGATGTGGCAGCTGCGAGAGGTGCGAAAACAACGGAGCAGCTGGCTTTATAGATTAAATGCTGCCCCGATTGCGGGGCATGAAGGGCTGCTTTGGCATTGTGCATTGTACGGCGGAGATCACGTTGGAAACCGGATGTAATTCCGATAGACTGAATCAGGACAGGCGGGAACATGAGTACAGATGAGAAAAAATACAGGGGCTATGTAGGCGTGTTTGATTCCGGAGTCGGAGGAATCAGCGTTTTGAGGGAAATGATCCGCGAACTCCCGAACGAGAATTTTTATTATTTTGGGGATTCGGCGAATGCGCCTTATGGCGAGAAGACGGTAGAGAAGGTGCAGGAGCTTTCCATGTCGATCGTGGATCGCATGGTGAATGAGGGATGCAAGGCGATTGTCGTCGCCTGCAACACCGCAACCAGTGCGGCGGTAAGGCTGATCCGGGAGAAGTACGAAAAGACAATGCCGGTGATCGGAATCGAACCTGCGCTGAAGCCGGCTGCCAGAGAGGAGCATCACGGGAGGATTCTGGTGATGGCGACACCGGTCACACTGAGGCTGGAGAAATACCACGAGCTTTCGGGAAGACTTGCCGGGGAGGCGGAATTCATCCCGGTTTCCTGCGCGGGTCTTGCTGACCGGGTGGAAAAGGGAAATCTGGACGCGGCGGACGTTACACAGATGCTGGAGCAGATGATCGGGCCCTATCGGGGACAGATTGACGGAATTGTGCTTGGATGCACGCACTATCCGTTTCTGAAGAAGCAGATTCACAGCGTCATGGGAGATGTGCCGCTCTACGACGGGGGCAGAGGAACCGCAAGGGAACTGCACCGCCAGCTTTCGCGGCATGGTCTGCTGAATAAAGGAGAAGAGCCGGGAAGAGTCGTTCTGGATTCCAGTCTGAAGACTGAGGAAGAAATGAAGATTTACCGGCAGCTTCTGGATGCGGACATCGAATAATCTGGATTCGTGTGAAGAATGTCAAAAATATAAAACGTCGCGCGGCAGTCTGACTTGCATTTTCCGCAGTTTGCAAGTGCGGAAGAATGTCGGAATTCAGCATGCCACGCAGACGAAGCGCGGCGGCGATCCGTCGTTCCGGATGGGCGGAGCAGCGGGTCGCCGTGCATCAGATTCAGCCGAGCTTTCTCACGGTATCGGCAGCAGTTTTCAGGGCGATTTCCATCATTTCATGGAAGGAGGTCTTGATCTCTTCGGGGGAGAGATGCTCCGGCTTGAAGAGATGATCGGAAATGGTAAAGAGGGCCAGTGCCTTCTTGTGAGCGTACATGGCCTCTGTATAGAGACCGGCGCTTTCCATTTCTACGGCAAGAAGCCCTGCCTCTTTTTCCTTTTCCGCAACGGCAGGATCGGGATAGTAGAAGAAATCGGAGGAATAGACGCTTCCGACGGAGGTGCGCACACCCATTTCATCTGCGATTCGTACCGCGTCGCGGAGCATGCCCCAGTCTGCGGTCGGAGCGATCGTGCCGGGCAGTCCGTAGCGGGACGGAGCGGCGGAGTTTGTGGAGGCGCTCATTGCAACGACAACGTCACGTACATTGACGTTGTCTCCGACGCCGCCTGCGGAACCGATACGGATGATTCCTTCGACGCCATAGAAGGTGAACAATTCATGGGAATAAAGGGTGATGGAGGGAATTCCCATGCCGCTTCCCATGACGGATACCTCGACACCGTCGTAGATCCCGGTGTATCCGAGCATTCCGCGGACATCATTGAACAGGACCGGGTTCTGAAGATAGGTTTCCGCCACATATTTTGCGCGGAGAGGATCGCCTGGCATCAGGACTACTTTTGCAACATGTGTTCCGTCTTTTACTTCCATGCATGCGGATGGTGAAACATTTCCCATAATTTATTTTGCTCCTTTCGATGGCTTTGCAAAACCGGATTCTGGAAAAGGAACGCCGGCGGCAAAGCAGCTGCAGATCTTTCAGAATTCTTTTTTGCCGTGCTCCGTCAGCAGATAAGCGCGTGCGGGACGGCGGTTAGATCTCGTTGATATTTTAGCATATCTGAAGGGAACATGATATAATTCTCTTCATAAAAAAACCACAGGCCTCAGAGTATGCGATGGCAGTGGTGTGAACCGGACGAACCGGTTTTATAATTCATCAGGGAGACGGATGTGATGATAGGAAAAAAGAGGACAGGACTTTTCGTTCTGACTGTGCTTACGTGCGGGGCCCTGCTTGCGGGCTGCGGCTCCGGAGGATTTCACGTCTCGGAGCTTCCGGATATGTTCCGGAATTTTTTTAATGTGAATAAAGATCTGGAGGATCCTTCTTCGTCAGCTGCGGACTCTGTTTCCGGAGGAAGCGGCGAAACGGGTGATCGTGCAGAATCGGGTCCGGATACGGAAACCGGTTCCGGAAAGCAGTCCACATCGGGTTCCGGGCAGTCGATTATCTCGGATATTTCTTCGTTTCTGGATGGCGTTACCGGGGATTATAAGGACAAACTGCCGGAGGGCGATTCACTTTTTGTGAATAATGCTCCGGTTTTTTACTACTACACGCAGCTTTCCGCGGAGGAACAGGGAATATACAATGCGCTTCTGGCGGTGACGAGAGACCCGACGTCTACGGATTATCACAAAAAGGTGACGGTCAATGAGGATCCGTCATCTGATGCATTTGGCAGGGAACTGACGATTGCATACGAGGCGCTGATTTACGATCATCCGGAGCTGTTCTGGTTCCGGCAGAGCAGCGGAAATTTCCAGTATTATTACAACAGCCTGAGCACAGGCGGGACATATGATGTCATGATCCGGCTGAGCAGGACGTATGATGATTATCAGAACCAGATGACAGCCTTCAATCAGGCGGTGAGCAATTTTATGGCGGATATTGATCTGACACGTTCACAGCCGGAGATTGCGCTGCAGATCCATGACAAGCTGATTGATACCGTGACCTATGACAAGGATCTGGCCGCATCCTACTCACCGGACGGTGCCTTCGATTACGGGTATACCGCATATGGCGCTCTGGTCGCCAACAGCAGAAACCAGGCAAATACCTGCGTGTGCGACGGGTATTCCTATGCTTATGAATATCTTCTGCAGCAGGCGGGAATTACGTGTACCAGAGTCGGAGGCTATGCGGGCGCAGATCAGGATTCCATGGAGGCACATTCGTGGAACCTGGTTCAGCTGGACGGTGAGTGGTATGAGGTGGACCCGACATGGGATGACCAGGACTCGGACCCGCAGCAGTATGCGTCCGGCGGGCCGATCATTGACGCGGCATTGAATGATGCCGCGTACTGGAACCGGATCCGTCATTTTATGTTCAATCTGACGACGGAGCAGATCAGCAATTACACGCCCGGCAGCGAGTACACGTATTACACGCCGGACGGATATGCGACCTTCCTCTCATCTTCTGTGCATGTGCGGGACGATGGTACCGGGCATGCCAGTGGAACGGCGGATTATATCTCAAAGCTTGCGCCGACTGCGAACGGCACTGCCTATACCTACGATGCTCTTTCAGGCTATGCGGTGGGTTACCGGGGACAGACCGATTATGACGGGGACGGGATACCGGGCTGAGAAAGCGGGAACGAAGTTGCAGCCAGGTGCGCCGGGCTGTGACCGGGATTTGCGCAGGCGTGGCAGGAGACAGAAAAATATCCGGCCGGGAAAGCCGGAGCTGGTATAAGGCTGGAGTGGGCCGGAACGGACATCCGGCCGGGAAAGCTGTGAGTGATTTATGGCAGGAGAAGACGAACGATGGATCTTGTAAAGGAAAAACAGAAAAACGACCTGAAGAATATGAGTACGCTGTGCTATCTGAAAAGGGACGGGAAATATCTCATGCTGCACCGGACCGTGAAGAAGCATGACGTCAACAAAGACAAGTGGATCGGAGTCGGCGGCCATTTTAAGCTGGGAGAGAGTCCGGAGGAGTGTGTGATCCGTGAGGTGCGCGAGGAAACGGGCTATACACTGACATCCTGGCAGTACCGGGGGATCGTGACGTTTGACTCCGGAAAAGGAGATTATGAATATATGTCCCTGTTTACCGCGGATGGATACAGCGGCGAGCCGGCAGAATGTGACGAGGGCGAGCTTGCGTGGATCGACATCGAAGAGGTGTGGAAGCTGAATCTCTGGGCCGGAGACAAGATTTTCTTCCGGCTCATCGACGAGAACGTGCCGTTTTTTTCCCTGAAGCTGGTATATGACGGGAAGGACAGACTGGTGACGGCGGACTTGAACGGCCGTCCGATGGAGCTGTTTGATGTGCTGAAGGAGGACGGCACCAGGAGCGGAATTGTGCAGGAACGAAATGTTGTGCATCGGGAGGGAGATCCGCACGGAACGGTCCATATCTGGATTGTGCGGCCGTCGGAAGGCAGCCCGTCGGGAATGGAGGTCCTGCTGCAGAAGCGGAGCGCCGAGAAGGATTCGAATCCGGGCTGTCTGGATATCTCCTCGGCCGGTCATATCGATGCCGGCGATGAGCCGCTGGAGTCGGCGCTGAGGGAATTAGGGGAGGAACTCGGAATTCATGCCGGCCCCGGGGATCTCGAATATCTGGGTGTCCATGAGGGAAGCTATGAGAAGGAATTTCACGGCAGGATGTTCCGGGATCACGAATTCGCGCATCTCTTTGTCTACAAGAGACCGGTCGACGAGAGCCATCTCGTGCTCCAGAAATCTGAGGTGGAGAGCGTGCGCTGGATGGATCTGGAGGAATGCCGGCGGATGGTACTGGAGAACAGGGAGGCGACCTGTATCTACCCGGATGAATTTGACCGGGTGCTCGAATATCTGAAAAAACAGAGATAAACAGATGATGCAGGGGCCTCTGCGGCGTCATTTGGAAAGAAAAAGCACTGTATACCTGTACAAGCCCGGATTCAGCCGGACTTATGCGGGTATGCAGTGCTTTTTTCGCGTGCGCTTTGAGCGTGTTCAGTTGAACGTGGGCAGGATACTCCGACCACTCACGCCGGGGAGGCATGCGATTGCGTTTTTAACGCGAGTGTTTGCATTCAGGCAATGGCATTGAGCAGACCGGTGGATTGCAGGAATAAAATGAACATCATGACAGGGGCGACATATTTGATCATGATGACATACAGTTTTTTGCGGGTGAACCGGTCCCCGCTGGACTCCATTTCATCGATGATCCATTTCGGACCGATCACCCATCCGATCAGAATGGTGGAGAGCAGGGAGATAAAGGGCATCATGAAGCTGTTGCTGATATAGTCCATGATGTCGAGCAGCTGTCCGACAGAACCGTTGGGCAGCCTGACCTCCACATAGAAGATGCTGTATCCGAGCGCTATGACAGCGGAAGCCGCCATATAGATGATGGTCAGAATGACGGTGATCTTTTTTCTTGAGGCGTGAAAGAGCTCCATGCAGTTGGCAACAATGGCCTCCAGAACGGAAATGCATGAGGTCAGGGTGGCGAAGGCAGCCATGATAAAGAACATGGCGCCGATGAATATGCCGGGGGCTCCCATCGCATAGAATACCTTCGGGAGGGATACGAACATAAGGCTGGTTCCAGCGCTCATGCCGTCTGTTCCGGAGAATACGTAAATGGACGGGATAATCATCATACCGGCGAGAAGAGCCACACCGGTGTCAAAGATCTCGATCTGATTGACGGAACGGTTGAGATTCACATCGGGCTTTACATAGGAGCCATAGGTGATCATGATCCCCATGGAGACGCTGAGCGAGAAGAACAGCTGGCTCATGGCATCCAGAAGGATCTGCAGAAATCTTCCCAAGGTCAGACCGGATAAATTCGGCGTCAGGTAGACAAGAAGTCCCTGTATTCCGGTTCTGGTGACGCCATTTTCATCCGTGTGGCGGAGTGTCAGTGAAAAAATGGCAATCGCTACAATGAGAACCAGCAGAATCGGCATCATCCACTTGGAGACCATTTCAATTCCTCCCTCTACGCCCTTATAGACGATGATGGAGGTCACGGCCATGAACAGCAGTGCAAAAAATACCGGAGACACCGGTGAGGTAATGAAGGAGGTGAAGAAGCTGTCGCCGGCGGCTGCCTTCTGTGCTCCGGTAAAATATACGACAATATAGCGGCTGATCCAGCCTCCGATCACGGCATAATAGGTCATGATGAGGACCGGTACGAAGAAGGTGATGATTCCGAGGAATTTCCAGCGCGGCCGCATGGAGGCATAGGCGTAAATAGAGCTTTTCCTGGTTTTTCTGCCGATTGCGATATCGGAGGTCAGAAGCGTGAATCCGAAGGTGAGAACCAGGCAGAGGTAGATGATGATAAATAGTCCTCCGCCGTCCTTGGCCGCAAGGTAGGGAAACCGCCAGAGATTTCCCACACCGACCGCGCTTCCGGCGGCAGCCATTACAAATCCCAGCTGTCCGCTGAAGGAGCCTGTCTTTGATTTTTTCTTTCCGGATCTGTTCCGGTCTGATTGAGCTGTCATTGTGAATTATTGTCCTCCTTATTTCTGTATTCATATATATTGTTTTTATTGAAGGCGTTGTTTTTTTAATTCAAATGGGCTGCATTCCTGCAGGAGCGTTGTCCAGTATGGCCGGGCTGCATTCCCGCAGGAGCGTTGTCCTGTCTGCCCGGGCTGTACCGCACAAGTGTATCTGCGTAGAGCTGCAGCGCGCGGAATCACAAGGCGTATGTGCGGAGGGCTGCAGCGCGGAATCACAAGGCGTATGTGCGGAGAGCTGCAGCGCGCGGAATCACAAGGCGTATGTGGAGAGCCGCAGCGCGCGGAATCATAGGGCGTATCTGCCATGAATCAAGTCATGCAAAAAGACCAGCAGAAGCAGATGCAGCGGGTAGAAGAAGTAGAAGAAATACTTCATTTTCCTCTTTCCCCTGGAGCGGTTGTAGGCTGCCACCGGAAAGAGTGACAGAAAAGCTGCCGGTTCCTGGAACAGACAGAAGCATGCCCAGAGATCTGCGGTCAGGGGACTTTTGAAAATCCGTCCATTCAGATAGTAGAAGCAGGCGAGAACGCCGATTCCGAAGACGTCATAATCTGTGCGCAGAAACCATGCGGCAGCGGCAGAAGCGAAGACGGTCAGAATCTGAAGCAGTACGGCGGGAAGCCGGACCGGGTCAGATCTGCTCCGGATGGTGTCCAGAAAGCAGAACATCAGAAGACCCAGCAGAAGGGTAAATACTGTGTTTTGCCAGCGTGGATCGAAAAACTGACCCGACATGGCAAGATTGAAGGGAATTTCCGAAACGAGCGCGAGCAGTGCGACGCGGAGCATGTATTTTCGAAGATTCCGGGTGTGGAAATAGCCCTCTGCCAGAAGGAGACAGAAAAGAGGAAAGGCCAGTCTGCCGATGATGTTATCCAGGACAAAATACAGGGAAGAGTTCAGCTCTGCCTGAAATACCTTCGCGAAATGGTCCAGAAACATGCTGACGCACGCGATGATTTTCAACTCATTACCGCTCAGCGATATTTTTTTTGCGGGATGCGGATGAAACAGATTCTTCATAGCTACCTGTGGATACGGACGTCCTGCAGGCGGTCGTCAAAATCAGGAAACACGCATATCCTGCAGGCAGAGTGTCAAAAAGTTCTGCAAGACCAATAATGAAAACCATTATACCATAAAGTGACGCCGGGTAAATCCTACAAAATCCGGAAAAATTATTTGTGGATAGTGACGTACTTTACCGGCTTGAAAAAGGTGCAGGTGCGTTATATTCTTAAACTATCAAATCCATCACACATTTCTGCACAGATTCCCAGACAAATGAACTTACAAGTACACAAAAAATTCAAAATACACGTCGCTGACTTATGAGAAAATTCATCTGCAGAATGACCTGTATATACATGTCTGCTCGAATGAAAGAATAAAGATACATGTCTGCCTGAATGAAAAAATGAGTCTAAAGATACACGTCTGCTCGAATGAAAGAATAAGCCTATGAATACACGTCTTCTCGTACTGGTTCTGGCGGAGGGAGCGGCACTTTCTGACCTGAAGGAGGAGAAAATTCCGAACAGGTGGGTTCTGACCGGATTTCTTCTCAGTCTCACAGGGCAGATCCTGTTTTGCCGGGAAAGCCGGTGGCATCCGGAATTCCTGTCTGCGCTGATTCCTTTTCTGCTTCTGATCCCCTTTTATCTGTTCCGGATGATCGGAGCAGGCGATATCAAGCTTCTGATGGTGACCGGGATTTTCATGAAGCCCGGCCAGATGCTCCTGTTGCTTCTGTTTACATTTCTGCCGGCAGCCGTGTATGCCGTTCTGCGTTTGTGCCTCTCACCGTCCGGTTCGGACCGATTCCCCCTTTTTGACCGATTCCATTCTATGAAGAGATACGTATATACATTTTCGGGTTCCGGAGGTCTGGAACCATACTGGAAGGACAGCCGACCGGAAGAACAGGTGCATCTGGCAGTTTTTATATTCGGCGCGCTGATTCCATGGGCGGCGGGATGGTACTGAGGAGGGCAGGACAGAGCCGTGGGGCTGTGCTATAGAGCGCGGGACTTAGGAGGGAAGGACAGAGCCGTGGGGCTGTGCCATAGAGCGCGGGACTGAGGAGAGAAGGACAGAGCTGTGAGGGTGTGCCATGGGCGGGATGGTACTGAGGAGGGATGGACAGGGCCGTGCGGTCGTGCCATGGCGGTCTGTGTCAGAAAAAATCCGGAAGGAGGAGAATTTGATGCGAAAGGTACTTGCGGTGTGCGACACGGAGAGAGAATACGCGGTTCGCTTTATGAATTATTTAACGGAGAAGCAAAATCTACCATTCGAGATCCGGAGTTTTACTTCGGTAGAAACGCTCAGAGAATTTGCGCTTGAACATCATATTGAGATTCTGCTGATTTCAGAAAGGGCGGCCGATGATGAGATACGTCAGATGGATATCGGTACGGTGATGATTCTGACAGAGGACGGCTCCGGCCTTCCGGAGGAGGGATTCCCGGAAGCCGCGAATTGCCGGCAGATTTACAAATATCAGAGCCAGAGCCGTGTGGTCAGAGAAGTCATGGACTGCTACGGAGCGGAGAAAGCCGCGACGGAGCCGGAGGCCATCGCAAAGCCGTCCTGTATTAGAACGGGGATATGCTCCGTGTCGGATCCGGGGCAGAAGGTGATTTTTTCCATGATATATGGACGGATTCTGTCGGAAAAATTTCCGAGCCTGTATCTGAACCTGGAGCCCGGTTCAGGTATGGATCAGTTTCTTCCCGAAAAAGGGGAGAGTATGCGGACGCTCAGCGATCTGATGTATTTTTACAGGCGCGGGAGAAGCGGTCTGATTTATCAGCTGAATACAATGCTGCGCAAATTCGGATCGCTCGATTATCTGCTTCCGGTGAGGGATGCGTCGGACATCGGGGAGATGACCGAGGACCAGTGGACGGGGATGCTCGGCGAGCTGACACGAACCAGTACATACCGCAGAATCCTCCTGGATCTGGACTGGAAGATGAATGGATTTAATGAGCTGATACAGGGCTGTGAGGAGATCTACGTCATCGCGCATGACGATCCGGTTTCCAGAATGCGGAACCATGCGTTTGCCGCCGAGCTGGAGGAGCGTGCGGGCAGAGAAAAAGTACGGGAAGTGATCCTTCCGGATCCGGACTGTATTCCCGGAAACGATGATTTCCTGGAGAGACAGCTGTCCGGGAGGCTGGGAAGGATCATACGGGGATGCATGGATTTCGGTGAGATTCCGGAGGAGGGAAAGCAGTGCGGAGCGAGGAGATCTTTGAGAGAATACGGGCCGGCCTGATGGACCATCTGGAAGAAAATCCGGATCTGGAGGATGAGGAAATTCAGGAATTTATCGATGATCTGATCCTGAATGAGGCGTCATCTTCCCGGATGTCTCTGGCTGGGAAGGAGCAGCTGCATAAATCGCTTTTTTATTCGGTCCGCAAGCTGGATGTGCTGCAGGAGCTGATGGATGACCCGGAGATCACGGAGATTATGGTGAACGGGTATCGTCATATCTTCTATGAGAAGGGAGGAAGACTCTATTCCTGGAAACGGCATTTTGCCTCGCAAGAGAGGCTGGAGGATGTGATCCAGCAGATTGTGGGAAGGTGTAACCGGGTGGTGAATGAACAGAGACCGATCGTAGACGCAAGGCTTCCGGATGATAATGGTTCGCGGGTGAATGTTGTCATGAATCCAATTGCGCTTGACGGGCCGATTCTTACGATACGCCGCTTTCCGGAGGAGGCTGTGACGCTCGAGCATCTGATCCGGTGGGGAAGTGTGACGAGAGAGGCGGCAGTTTTTCTGAAGGACCTTGTGGAGGCGAGGTATTCGATGCTTATCGGGGGCGGAACGTCGACAGGAAAGACGACATTTCTGAATGCGCTGTCATCCTGTATTCCGCCGGACGAACGCATCATTACGATCGAGGATAACGCCGAGCTTCAGCTTCAGGGCATTCCGAATCTGGTGCGGATGGAGGCGAGAGACGCAAACCTGGAGGGAGGCCATGCCATAACGATCCGGGATCTGATCAAAGCTGCCCTGAGAATGCGGCCGACCCGGATCATTATCGGAGAGGTGAGAGGAGCGGAGGCAGAGGATTTTCTGATGTGCCTGAACACAGGACACTCCGGAAGTCTGGGGACAGCGCACGCCAATAGTGTGCGGGACATGATATCGAGGCTCGAGATGATGGTTCTGATGGGAGAGCAGCTTCCGATTGCCGTTATTCGCAGACAGATTGTATCCGGAGTTGAGATCATGATTCATCTGACAAGAGAGGCGGATGGTACACGCCAGCTCGGGGAAATTGCAGAGCTTTCCGGAATGAAGGGAGAAGAGCCGGAGATCCGTACCCTGTTTGAAAGGGACAGAGAAGGAGTGCTGAGAAAGGTCAATGAACTTGGAAATCGTGAAAAACTGGAAAAGCTCTGGCAGAGGCGGAACCTCCCGTGAGAGAGACCGGAAGGGAGGAGAATCCGGCAGAAAATTTTTCGAAGAACCTTGCGGAGAAGGAGAAAAGAAGGAAGGGCGTCGGAGAAAGACTGCGGGAGAGGAGGGGACAGGCAGAAAAAGAGTGACTGCGGGAGAGGAAGGGACAGGCAGAAAAAGGAAGACAGAAGGCAGAAGCAGGACGGACTACCGGGTTTATACTTTCTCGCCTGTGGAGCTTCTGAAGTACGGATGCGTCGGAATGCTGCTGGGAGCGTGCGTGGTATGGCTGTGTTACCACTCCGTCTTCGCTGCCCCAGTGGCTGTTCCGGTCATGATCGTCTATGTTCTCGCGAAGAAGAAGCAGAAGCGGGAGGAAAGGCAGCGGCTGCTGAATTATCACTTTCGGGATTTTCTGTCGTCTCTTCATACGAATCTTCTGGCCGGCTATTCTCTGGAAAATGGTGTCCGCATGTCGGCATCTGATCTCGCAAAATTGTATGGAAGGAGGGATCCGCTTGCGGCTGAGCTGAAGGATATTACAGGGCAGATGCGGTTTGGAAAGCCGGTAGAGCAGCTGTTTCTTGAACTTGGAACGCGGAGCGGAGTGGAGGATATCATGAATTTCAGCGAGGTTCTGGTGATTGCAAAGCGGACCGGCGGGGATATGAGTCATATTCTGGAGTCAACGTGGAGAAATATCTGCGAGAAGATTGATACCCTGCAGGAAATTGATACGGTTACGGCTTCCAGACGATATGAGCAGAGCATCATGAGCTTCATGCCGGCGGGGATTATTTTGTACATGAGGGTGACGTTCGAGGGATTTTCTGACAAAATCTACGGAAATCCGGCAGGCGCCATTCTGATGACCTTCTGCCTGATCCTGTATGCAGGAGCATTTGCGGCGGGAAGAAAGATGTGCAGAATCGAGGTCTGAGCATGGAGGAACAGGTAAGCGGCACGGAGCAAATGACAGCCTGTGACAGGATCACGGTGAATAGAGTATGGAGTGGGGAAGGAGGAAGAATTGATAAAAATGGTGCTTCCGGCAGCTACGGCAGCGGCTGTCATCTGGCTTTTCCGTCATCAGAAAATATCCGGCATATTTTTTCTGATTTTAATCATCAGTACCGCAGCTGCGGGAGTGGTGGTCTTCCGGGAGATACGGGAGGGAGACTGGGAGACGGTGAAATCCGTCAGGAGAACATCGGGGGAAGCTGCGGGAGAACAGGTAGAGCTGGCCGTCGCGTCCGGAAGGGGTGAAAAAGAAAAAATCACACTTGAGATACCGGAACAGAGGTATTCGTCTCAGGAAGCGGAAGCAGAGATCCGGAAGGAGATCCAGGAACTGGACGAGAGGATTCTGGGAAAGAATGCAGATTTCGGGCGGATTGAGTGGAATCTGGAACTTCCGGAGAGCTTTACGAACCCGTCGATGACGGTGGAGTGGTCTACGGACCGGCCGGATCTTGTCAGCTGGGAGGGCGTTCTCTCTCCGGAGGTTCCGGAGGGCGGAGAGAAGGTGACATTAACCGGAAAGCTTTCGCTGTCCGGCAATGAGGAAGAATATCAGAGGGTGATGACTGTATATTCCTCAAGAGAAAAGGAGGCGGTACAGGAAAGAATTCAGAAGGAAAGTGAAGCGCTGAATGAGAGAGCCGCAAAAAATGGAAGAGATCTGTCGGAAGAATACCTGCTTCCGGAGCGGGCGGACGGAGAGAAGCTGACCTGGTACAGGAAAATCAGTCATAAGGGAGCTTATCTCTGCATGATCATTCTTCTGGCCGGAATTGCTCCTTTTTTTGCGGGAAAGGACAGAAAGGAGAAAGCAGAACAGAAACGAAGGAAGCTCCTCACCAGTCAGTATCCGGAACTGGTAAGCAAGCTGCAGCTGCTTACGGCGGCAGGTCTCAGCGTGAGGAAGGCGATGGAGAGGCTTGGAAGGGAGTACAGGGAAGTCGGCGTAACTGTGGCAGAAATGAATAATGGGGTGTATGAGCAGGACGCTCTGACACACTTCGGAGAGCGGTGCGGCACGCCGGAGTACAGAAAGCTGGCGCTGCTTCTCGCCCAGAGCCAGAAAAAGGGAGGCAGCCAGCTGTCAGGGATGCTTGAAAAAGAGGTGCAGGAAGCATTTGAGACCCGGAAGAGACGCGCAAGAGCGGAGGGGGACCGGGCTGCCATCCGCATGGTCTTTCCGATGTTTGTCATGCTTGGAATTGTACTGCTCCTCATCATCATTCCGGCGACGATGCAGCTTTGAGGAAATTCAGAAAATACAAGAATATATGATGATGCAGCTTTGAGAAAATTCAGAAAATGCAGGAATATACTCAGGAGAAATGCAGAGAAAGGAGTATCTCTGAGAAAAGGAGGACAAATGAGAAAATTGCGAAAGAGGATACGGGATTTTTTGAGGGAAGAAGATGGAATCAGCACGGTGGAAATCATACTGATCATTGTGGTGCTGATTGGGCTCGTGATTATCTTCAAGAGTCAGCTGACAAGTCTGGTGTCCAGTATTCTGAGCAAGATTACGAGTAAAAGTCAGGGAATCTGAGGAGGATCGATGAGGGGCGGCACGCGGAAATTGTAAGCGGAAAACCGGAGGCAAAAGAATACGGAGCGGGGAATTGTAAACAGATAACCGGAGGAAGATCAATGAGGGGGCAAGATGCGGAAATTGTTAACGGATAACCGGAGAGAAAGGATGAGCCGGGGCAGCATCACGCTGTTTGTCAGCATGCTGCTGCTCGTTCTCCTGGGGGTGATTTTTGCGGGACTTAAGTCCATGCGGCAGGCTGCGGCGAGAACCGCGACCGCCAGTGCCCTGGAGCAGGGATTGTATTCGGTATTTGCGCAGTACGACCGCGAGCTGTTTGAGGATTACGGACTGCTGTTTCTGGACGGAGGGTACGGGACATCCGGTCTCCGTCTGGATGAGGTGCTCCGGGAGACAGAGACGTACGCGGAGTATATCCTGGACCCGACGAAGAATAATCTGACGGGAGGAGGAAATCTGCTGAGCATCCGGCTGGATAGGAAAAATTGTTCGGTGACGGGTTATGTTCTGGCAACCGACCAGGAAAATGCAGCCTTTCGGAGGCAGGTATGTGAACAGATGAAGCTCCAGGCCGGAGCGGAACTGCTGAAAAAAATATCAGAGGGTATTTATCAGGATGGAGAAAAGGCGGACGGGCTGAAAAAGCAGGCCGGAACGTACCGGACGGAAAATGCGCAGGAATATTATGACAGAGATGTTGCCGAGGGGCTGTGCCGTCCGGTGCCTTCGCTCGAACAGAGCGGAGAAGGATCGGGAGAGGTTTCGGCGGAAGAAATCGCAGAAGGATTCGGCGGCAATGTCGTGCCGGTCTGGGAGAACCCACTTCTTTCTTACCGGCTCCTTCGGGGAAAGGGCCTGTTGAAGCTTGTGTTCGGAGAAAATGAACGCGGTCTTTCCCCGAAAAGCATCGGCGCAGGAGAACTGCTGAGCGACAGAGAACATGCCCTGGGGATGGGGATGACGCCTTCAAAATGGGAAGGACCGATGGAAAAACTTCTGATCCAGGAATTTCTGATTGAGGATTTTCCGTGCTTTCAGGACGGAGAACAGCAGAAGCCGCTTTTATACCAGGCAGAATACGCAATAGGCGGGAGGAGAAATGACCGGGACAATCTGAAGCTGGTACTTTCGAAGATGCAGGTTCTAAGAGCGGCGTCCAATATGATTTTTCTGATGACAGACCCCGATAAGAGAGCACAGGCGGATCTGCTGGCCGCCGGAATCAGCGCAGGGCTTCTGAACCCGGAGCTTGCGCCTGTTCTGGCGTTCGCGATCCGGGTGGCGTGGGCGTACGGAGAGTCTGTTCTGGATCTTCAGGTTCTGACTCAGGGAGGGAAAATACCGCTCGTAAAGTCGGCGGAATCCTGGCAGCTGTCAATCGAAAATATCGGGAGATTCACATCTGCGGCAGGCAGTGAGAGAAAATCTTCTCGGACCGGGCTGGAGTACAGGGACTATCTGAGAATCCTGCTTATGGGAGAAGGAACAGACAAGCTGACCGGGAGAATTATGGATCTGACGGAACTCAATATCCGGACCCATGAGGGGAAGAAGAATTTCCGTCTGGATCATTGTATCGATGCCGTAAATGTGGAAATCGGAACAGATGTCGGTACCAATAGCTATACCGCTGAGAGAAGCTATGGGTATGATATGTAGCTTGCAAGCCGTATGGAATCTCCATAGCATTTAACTCGGAAGTCCTGAAGATAGAAGGCATGATATATAGCTTGCAAACCAAACGGAATCCGGCGGGGTGTCTCCCGCTTTGCGGGAGGGTCCAAAATCCCCACACCCGAAACGACAAATGATAACTTTACCATGAGAAAGGACATGAGATAATTCTGCGAATGCATTTCCGGATCTGAACGTATTCGGGAGGCAGCCCGGCGGATTCCGTACAGAAAAATGGAGGATGGGGCCATCTGTCGTGGTGTCTGCTGTTTCATATTTTATGAGCAGTCAGAAGGTTTCGCTGACCGCGTGGTTTTTCGGGCAACCGACAGATTTTTTCATGTAACCGACGGATTTCTTCAGGCAGGGGGGCAAAATGAAAACAAAAGCAAAAACAGCGAGAAAAAAGGACAGGTGGAGACGGGGAAGTCTGACCGTGGAAGCGGCATGGTCGGTTCCATTGTTTTTTCTCTGCGTGACGTCACTGATCTGCATGATGGATATTTACGGGATGTATGTGAAAAGGATGATTCATCTCCAGGAAGCGGTCGAAAAAGCAGGGGCGGTTACGGGGCTGACCGGTTCCTACGCGGGACCGGCTGTCATTGATCTGTGTGAGCTGGTCTATTACAAACCGGAATGGTTTCCGGTTCCGATTCCGGGAAGAAGCGTTGCTGTAAGAGGGAGGGTTCATGCATGGACGGGAAGAGATCCCGAGGAGAACCATGGGCTTCCTTCCGAGGAGGAAAACCGTCTCGTTTATGTGACAGAATACGGAAGTGTCTATCACACCCGTTCGGAATGTACGTATCTGGAGCTTCAGATACGGCGAGTGCCTGCGGCGCTGGTTCCGGGGATGAGAAACGCCGGAGGGGGACGGTATCACGCGTGTGAGAAATGTGTCGGCAGTGGAGGTATGCACGGCCTTGTCTATATTACCGGAGAGGGAGAGTGTTATCACAATTCTTCGCGTTGCAGCGGGCTTACGAGAAAGGTTCATCTTGTGCCGGCTTCGGAGGCGGAAGGAATGCATATCTGCAGTCGATGTGCGGCAAAGGACGGAGCGGAAGCGGCGTAAAGCGGCAGAGCAGAGCCGGTGTAAAAGCTTTGGAAAAGGCAGAGGAGAGTCGGAATGAGGTGCTGGAGTGCGGAAATGATCTTGCTGATTCTGACGGTAAATGGTCTGTCGGATCTGAAAACACGCCGGATTTTTCCAGGCTTTACGCTTCTGCTGCTTCTGGCCGGTATCATCGCGAGTAAAGGCGTCGATCTGACTGCACTGTTCCCGGGGCTTCTTTTTCTGCTGGCAGCCGTTCTGACAAAGGAAAGGGTGGGCGGGGGAGATGGCATTGTCCTTCTCGCATGCGGAGCGTGGAGCGACCTGATTGCCGTGTGCAGGATTCTTATCCCTGCAATCATCGGAGTGCTTCTGACAGGAGTTATTGTGAAGACGGCACGTTCGGACGGGAAAGTCACGCTGCCGTTTGTCCCGTTTCTATGGCTGTCGTTTATGATATTGCTTGTTACCGGCGATTTTTCCGGATCCGTGTGGTTTGGCCGTCAATGAAAGATATTTCCTGAATGACAGATATTCAAGGGAGGAATGGTAATGAAGGTGCTGATCCAAACAGATTCACACTTGTAAGTCCAAGGCGTTCAAAGGATGTACAATTACAAGCTGCACCTGACAATCAGAACCGCAGAGCTTGCCTGCGGGAGCAGTCAGGTGACGAGGAGGAAAAATGTGAGCAGAAAGAAGAATCGGAAGTATGCTGCCCTGCGTGAGAAGGCAGGGTGGTTCGCGCGGGGAAGCATGACGGTGGAGGCGTCGGTTATTGTTCCGGTGACGGTGTTGGTGACGGCGGCGCTTATTGTTCTGTGTTTCTATGTGCATAACAGGAACTGGTATCTGGCGGCGGCAGCGGAGGTGTGTCTTGCCGGGAACAGCCGGTATGACCGGGATATCGACGCGCAGAGTGTGGCGGCAAGAAAGGCGGAGGAGAGAATGGATGCGCAGGTTATACCGGCTTCGAGACCGGCGGTTGATCTGAGCTGCAGAAGGGGAGGAACGTCGGTCTCCTTCTCCAATCAAACCTTCGCGGCGTTTCAGAATATTTTCAATCTGTCGGTCAGCGCGGATGTGGATAAGGTAACCCCGGTCGAAGAGCTTAGGGCTTCCAGAACCGTAAGGAGATCTCTCGGGAGATAAAACACGAATAAATGTGGCACCTGTGGATTGCGGGAGTGCGAAGCACGGAGCAATCCGCAGCTTATACAGTGTGTGGCACGATGTTTAGTGGATGATCCGCAGGAAAGGGGCGAGAGGATGAAAATCGAGAGCAGTCGGGATATTTATCACAACTACAGAATCCTTTCAGACGGAAAGACTCCGGACTGTCACAGCTACACGGTCAGGATGATGACAGAGAATCATATACCGGGTTTTCTGGATTGTCACATTCAGGAAATTGATTCAAGCACAAGGTACCTCTATGATGTGACTTCGATGCAGTCACTGGAGGATATTCTGGAGAGCGGGAAGATCACGGGACAGCTTCTGGAACTGCTGTATTCCTCTGTACTGGCTGCAATCCGCAATCTTGAGGAATTTCTTCTGGATGAAAACGGGATACAGATGAGTCCGGAGCTTATTTTTCTCAATGCGGAGAGAACACGGATCTATTTTATATATTATCCGGATGAAGAAGAGTCTTTTTCCGGTCAGATGAAAAGGCTCGGAGAAATGATTCTTCCGCATCTGGATCACGGGGACAAGAAATCGGTGATCATGGGCTATGCCTTTTATCAGAAGGCGGCGGAGGGGAACATTTCGGTCGGGGAGTTTCAGAAACTTCTTGAGGAATGCCGGCCGGATCCGATGCCGGAGAGCAAGGGAGTGTCAGAAGAGGAAGAAAGAGAGCGACGGGAACAGCGGGAAAGAATCCTGGATGAATTTTTTGAGGAAGACGAAAAAAGCTCCGGGGAAGGTCTGTTTGCACGGGTTCGAAACTGGTTCTCACGCAGGAGACAGGAAAACGGGAAGCCCGATGAAGAGGGAGCGGCAATCATGCGTGAGTTCTTTCCGGATGGGAAAAGGCAGAAGCCGACGAACCGGTCGGAGACCTCTCTTGCGAATGATGTGAATATAATTGCCGGAAAATTACCGGAAGAAATGGCAGGAAGATTATCAACCGGAAGATCTGAAAGTATTGACGATCGTGTCGCAGACGATGAGGACGGCTGGAAGGAAACGGTACTTCTGGCAGCGGGAGGGCAGGCGACAGAGGAGCGGAGGGTTCAGGCTCTTCTGCTGCCGGAAGGCCGGGAGCAGGATTCAGGAGGTGGGAGCAGGAACGTCCGGACAGACAGGCTTGAACTGTGGAAGAGGAACCATATTCTGGGGAAGAGCAGAAAATCCGCGGATCTTATTCTGAATGTGCCAACCGTGAGCAGAATACATGCCAGGTTTGTGTATCGGGAGAATGGTTACTCGATTATCGATCTGAACTCCAAAAACGGCACCTTACGGAACGGTGAGCTTCTCGTTCCCGGAGAGGCATATCCGCTCCACGACGGTGACCGGCTGTGTTTTTCGGATCAGTGCTTTATGTATCACAGGGCAGGGATTGTTCAACCGCCGTCGGAAAGTGTATAATGAAGCAGGTATACAGGAATGTATAGAAGCAGGTATACAGGGATGTATATTGAATTCATGAAAACAGACAGGGAGGACAATATCATGAATGATTGTATTTTCTGTAAAATCGCAGCAGGCGAGATTCCGTCTGCGACAATTTATGAAGACGATGATTTCCGGGTGATCCTGGATCTCGGACCGGCGACGAAGGGACATGCGCTTATTCTTCCGAAAAAGCATTACGCGGACATCACGGAGATTCCGGAGGATCTCTTATCCAGAGCAGCTGTGCTCGCGAAGAAGATCGTGACCTTTATGATGAAGGCACTTCCGTGTGACGGCTATAATGTGGTTCAGAACAACGGCGAAGCTGCCGGACAGACCGTATTTCATTTTCACATTCACCTGATCCCGAGATACAACGGCGACGGAGCCGGTGTTACATGGAAGCCGGGAACACTGACAGACGAGGCTAAGAAGGAGATTCTGGAGAAGGCAAAGGATCTTAAGTAAGGCTTCGTTCATCCGGAATGAGGAACCTCACTGATCCCGCGAGAAACAAAAGTGGCGGAAGACTGCTTCCGCCAGGACATTTCATATCGTGAATTTGTGAAAAAGAGCCTGACACAGCCGGAAGAATAATACCTGCTGTGTCGGGCTCGCCCTTTCAGTGATTTCTTTTCCTTATTGGTTCAGCGATGCTCTCTTGTCGTATCTTCTACGTACTGACGGGCTTTGGAGAGAAGTTTACCCGTCGACTGCCGCTTATTCCGTTACCTTGTGTACTCCCGGATGAGATCCAGGATCATCTGAATGGAATCGGTATGCTTACTGTTCTTCATTGCGGAGATATAGGTATCCCTGTTGTCATGAAGTTTCTGTACGGCGGAGAGGAGTGTGTCTTTTGTCAGATTTTCCTCTTCGATTACCTCGCTGTATCCCTGCTTTTCAAAAGAGCGCGCATTTAATATCTGGTCGCCGCGGCTGGCGTTCGCGGAAAGCGGGATGAGAAGATTCGGAATGGCAAGGGTACTGATTTCGCAGATTGCGTTTGCTCCCGCGCGGGAGATGATCAGATCCGCCATCGCGAAAAGATCGGGCAGCTCTTCCTTGATATATTCATACTGGCGGTATCCGTCGGTATGGTCCAGCGAGTGGTCGAGATTTCCCTTTCCGCACAGATGCACCACCTGATATTGCTTCAGGAGTTCCGGAAGAGCCTCGCGGACATGGTTGTTTACATTTACGGAGCCAAGGCTTCCGCCCATGACGAGAATGACCGGCTTGTCCTGGGAAAGACCGGTGAAGGAATAGCCGCGCTCTGCGCTGCCCTCTCTCAATTCTTTCCGGATCGGAGTACCGGTAACAACAGCCTTGCCTTCAGGCAGGCTGGAGAGTGTCTCCGGAAAATTGCAGCAGACTTTGGAAGCATAGGGAATGCATATTTTATTTGCGAGACCTGGTGTCATGTCCGATTCATGAATGATTACCGGAATCCTGCAGTGTTTTGCCGCGAGGACGACCGGGACCGCTACGAAACCGCCTTTTGAAAACACAATGTCCGGCCGGATTTTTTTCATCAGTTTTCTTGCTTCAAAGATGCCCTTCACCACACGAAAAGGATCCGACAGATTCTTCGGATCGATGTATCGGCGCAGTTTTCCGGTAGATATTCCGTAATAGGGAATCCCCTCGGCCTCAATCAGGCTCTTTTCAATCCCGTTGTAGGAACCGATGTAGGAAATCTCGTATCCCAGTTCTTTCAGGCCTGGAATCAGGGCTATATTCGGAGTTACATGACCGGCGGTACCGCCGCCTGTGAGAACGATGTGCTTCATCAATTGGCCTCCATAGATGCTGTGAGTAATATCGGAACAGATTGTATTCCTTTCAGAAGCATTCTAGCTGATTTTATGAAAGAAATCAATTCCCGGAGATCATACCGGTCCTGTCATTCCCGGAGATCATACCGGTCCTGTTACCTGAGGTCCTGCTGCTGCCTGCAGCTATTTGTCGCTGTGCGTGCACAACGGATGAGACAGGTTACGGGCAGAAAGCCGTCCTGCCCCGCAAGCGGGGTACCACCATGGGGATAAGTCAAGTGCCCCGCGTCATTTTACTGCTTCACGGCCTGTGTGCCGCTAACAGGTTCACGCATCCTCTTGTAAATGCAGAGGACAGTAGATTATAATTAAATCAGTGTTCGCATCAGGTTTCTTATTTACGCGAACAGTGAGCCGCAGCCGAATGCGAAGTATTCGTATGCGGCGAGCGTCGCGATAGCGAGATAAAACTCGCGCAGCGTGTTTTATCTCGTTGATACTGTAAGCTGCGGATTGGGGGATTGTTTATGAAACTTACATTTTTGGGGGCAGCACATGAGGTGACCGGCAGCTGTTATTATCTGGAGGCAGCCGGGAAAAGGTTTCTTGTTGACTGCGGAATGGAACAGGGAAAAAATATCTACGAGAACAAACCGCTTCCGATCCCGGCGTCAGAGCTCGATTTTGTGCTTTTGACGCACGCGCATATCGATCACTCGGGCAACCTTCCGGTTCTTTATTCCAGAGGATTCCGGGGACCGATATACACGACGGAGGCAACAGCGGATCTTTGCGACATTATGCTCCGCGACAGCGCGCATATTCAGGAATTCGAGGCTGAATGGAGAAACCGGAAGGGAAAGCGGGCCGGAAAGGAAGCATATGTGCCGCCATATACGATGAAGGATGCCATCGGCGCGATTGACCTGCTTGTCGGAAAACCTTATAATGAGATTCTCTGTCCGGCAGAGGGGATCAAAATCCGGTTTATCGATGCCGGACATCTGCTCGGCTCTGCCAGTATTGAAATGTGGCTGACAGAGGGAGAGACCACCCGGAAGCTCGTTTTTTCCGGAGACATCGGGAATCTGAATCAGCCGCTCATCCGCGACCCTCAGTATATCCATGAGGCGGACTATGTTATCATGGAATCTACCTATGGAGACAGGAGTCACGGACCGGTGCCGGATTACGTATCATCGCTCGCGGACGTGATCCAGAAGACCTTTGACCGGGGAGGAAACCTGGTGATTCCGTCCTTCGCAGTCGGCAGAACACAGGAGATGCTCTACTTTATCCGGCAGATCAAGGAAAACCAGATGGTGCGCGGACATGGCGATTTTCCGGTGTATGTGGACAGTCCGCTCGCAATTGAGGCGACAACCGTTTTTCAGAGACACCCCGCAGAATGCTATGATGAAGAAGCGGGAAGGCTGATCAAACAGGGGATCAATCCGATAGCCTTCTCAAATCTGAAGACGTCAATTACCGCGGCGGACTCAAAGGCGATCAATTTTGACGAGACTCCGAAGGTAATCATATCCGCCAGCGGTATGTGTGATGCCGGACGTGTGAAGCATCACCTGAAGCACAACCTCTGGAGACCGGAGTGCACGGTACTGTTCGTGGGCTACCAGGCTGTGGGCACCCCCGGCCGCGCGATTGTTGACGGGGCGGAGAGTATCCGGCTGTTCGGCGAGGAGATAGCGATACGGGCACACATTCAGGTCCTGCCCGGGATCAGCGGCCATGCGGATAACGAGGGACTGATGAGATGGGCTTCCGCGTTCACGGTAAAGCCGGCAAAGGTGTTTGTGTGTCATGGAGAAGATGCTGTGACAGAGATTTTTGCGGAGCGTCTGCGGAAGGAACTCGGGTATGATTCCTATGCGCCGTTCAGCGGAACGGTATTCGATCTCGCCTCCGGGCAGATCGTCGAAGCGCCGGCGGGTGTTCCCGTGTCGAAGGAATCCGGTGGATGCGGAAAGGCGTCCCACCGCAGGGCTGCCGCCGTTTATGAGCGTCTTCTTGGTGCGGGTCAGAGACTTCTGACGGTGATTCGCCGGAATGAGGGAGGTGCGAATAAGGATCTGGCGAAGTTTACGGACCAGATCAATGCTCTCTGTGACAAATGGGACAGATGAGTGTGCCGAGAGGCAAATCAATATAACAGGAGAATATTTTATGAGTTTAATTGGAATTATTGGAGCTATGGAATCGGAAGTAGCAGAGCTGAAGAACCTGATGAGTGAGACCGACATCCGGGAAAAGGCAGGGATGAAGTTTTACCGCGGCATTCTTGAGGGAAAACCTGCCGTTGTGGTGCAGAGCGGTGTCGGAAAGGTAAATGCCGCAATGTGCACACAGATTCTGGTGGATGATTTTCATGTGGATTATATAATCAATACAGGAATCGCGGGAAGCCTTCAGAACAAAATTGATATCGGAGACATCGTTCTGTCTTCCGAGGCTGTGCAGCATGACATGGACGCAACGGTATGGGGATACAAGCCGGGACAGGTTCCCGGCATGGACGTCTACCGTTTTCCGGGTGATGAGAAGCTGATCGGGCTGGCAGAAGAGGTAAATGCGGAGGTGAACCCCGAAATTCACACCTTCCGCGGAACAGTGGTCAGCGGTGATCAGTTCATTTCGGATCATGAGGTGAAGACAAGACTCGCGGAGAACTTTCACGGATACTGCGCAGAGATGGAGGGGGCATCCATCGCTCAGACTGCGTGGAGAAACGGGGTTCCGTTTCTGATCATCCGCGTTATCTCCGATAAGGCTGACGGAAGCGCCGTGGCGGATGACAACACCTTTACCGAAGATTGCGTGAGACACTGCGTGCGCCTTGTGCGCGGAATGATTCGCAGAATCTGAACCAGAACAGTTCAGAATGACCATTAGGTCGATATGTAAGCTTGCGGAGGAATCCGCAGAATCCGGGACAGAGCAGGGAGCCGCGGCCTTCAGGGGCCTGCGGCTCTTTCAGTCCTCGTCCAGAACCTGAAGCTCCAGATAATCAAAGAAAATTTCTTCTCCGACAAAGCTGTCCTGTGTGAAGCGTACCTTTTTGGTTCGCTTGAATTCCCGTATGTTGGAGTCCAGCCAGATCGGCACACTCAGATCCCATTCATGGCAGATCTGCTCCAGGGTATGGAGAACCTTGTGGGTTCTTGTCTCCTCACTGTCATCAGTTATGGTCACATTCATCAGGATATGATTGTCCCGTATTATTTTTCCCCAGAAACGCATGTTTGAATTTTCCTCCCGTCTTGCGAAATTATTCTAAATAATATATGATAAACACTGAATTTGCAATCCGCATTGCGAAGCAGCGAAGTGACACGCAAGTGCGAATATGCGCGGGCGGTGAGCCATATCCGTTCACACAAGGTGTAAAGCAGTGGGGCGAACGCCGCGGCATACCGACAAAGCCGGCCGCCTGAAGGGCTGCGTGAGTTGCGGAGCAGCTGGCTGGACACAGTATGTGACGCTGTCTACATCATGTCGGTTACTGTACAGGTCGGGCTGCCAGAACAGGGCGGCATCAGAGTGATTAACAGGAGGAATGATCAGGTATGATTGAATTACAGAACGGCGGAGTGTATCTGGTAAACGGAACAACCGTGATTCCGGATGGACCGGACGCTGCCGCACAGCTTCAGCAGAAAACCGGAAAAGCTGTGCCGGCGGATGAGGCGAAGAAGGAGACCATGGCATACAATATCCTGAAGGCACATAATGTCTCGGGCAACATGGAAAATCTTCAGATCAAATTTGATAAGCTGACATCACATGATATCACATATGTAGGAATCATTCAGACTGCCCGGGCATCCGGACTGGAGAAATTTCCAATTCCCTACGTTCTTACGAACTGCCACAATTCTCTATGCGCGGTAGGAGGGACGATCAACGAGGATGATCATATGTTTGGCCTTTCCTGCGCGAAGAGATACGGGGGCATGTATGTTCCGCCGCACCAGGCGGTAATTCATCAGTTTGCCCGTGAGATGCTCAGCGGAGCAGGGAGAATGATTCTTGGATCGGATTCCCACACCCGATATGGCGCTCTCGGAACCATGGCCATGGGCGAAGGTGGACCGGAGCTGGTGAAACAGCTTCTGAACAAGACCTATGATATTGCGATGCCGGGAGTCGTTGCAGTCTATATGACAGGAGCGCCGGTGCCGGGGGTAGGCCCGCAGGATGTTGCGCTCGCAATCATCGGAGCAGTATTTGACAAGGGTTATGTCAAGAATAAGGTTATGGAGTTTGTAGGACCCGGCGTTGCCTCACTGTCAGCGGATTTCCGTATCGGCATTGATGTTATGACAACAGAGACTACCTGTCTGTCTTCGATCTGGATGACAGATGATACAATCCGGGACTACTATGCGGAGCACGGACGTCCGGAGGATTACAGCGAGCTGAACCCGGGCCCGGTGGCCTATTATGACGGCTGCATCTATGTGGATCTGGATAAGATCAAACCGATGATCGCAATGCCGTTCCACCCGAGCAACGTCTATACAATCGAAGAATGCAACGCGAATCTCCCGGATATCCTGGACGATGTAGAGAAGCGGGCACAGGTGGCATTCAACGGAAAAGTGGATTATAATCTCCGGAACAAGGTACACAACGGAAGGCTCCTTGTGGATCAGGGAGTTATTGCGGGATGTGCCGGAGGCGGATTTGAAAATATCTGCCAGGCAGCTGATATTCTGCGTGGGCAGTACATCGGCTGTGATGATTTTACGCTGGATATTTATCCGGCAAGTGCACCGATTTACAAGGAGCTGGCGGCTAACGGCGTGATTGCGGATCTGATGGAAACGGGAGCTGTGGTGAAGACCGCGTTCTGTGGTCCGTGTTTCGGCGCGGGCGACACTCCTGCGAACGGAGATCTTTCGATTCGTCATTCCACACGTAATTTCCCGAACCGTGAGGGCTCCAAGGTCCAGGAGGGACAGGTTGCCGGTGTCGCTCTGATGGACGCGCGGTCCATCGCGGCAACCGCTGCTAATAAAGGATACCTGACACCCGCGACAGAATTTGCCGGTGAATACCGTCATCAGATTTACCACTTTGACTCGAATATCTACGCGCATCGCGTATTTGACAGCCATGGTGTTGCGGATCCGACCGTGGAAGTGAGGTTCGGTCCGAACATCAAGGACTGGCCGAAGATGTCCGCGCTTCCGGAGAACCTGATTCTCAAGGTGGTATCGGAGATCCATGATCCGGTTACGACAACCGATGAACTGATTCCATCGGGAGAGACTTCTTCCTATCGTTCCAATCCGCTCAGACTTGCCGAGTTTGCTCTTTCCAGAAAAGATCCTCTGTATGTAGGAAGGGCAAAGCAGGTTCAAAAGGCACAGGAGGCACTGGAAGAGGGAGGCTGCGCTGGAGATGCGCTCCCGGAGCTGAAGCCGGTTATGAAGGTGATTCATACGAAGTTCCCGGATGTCTGCCATCAGAATATGGGAGTCGGCTCCACGATCTTTGCCGTAAAACCGGGTGACGGATCCGCCCGTGAGCAGGCAGCTTCCTGTCAGAAGGTTCTCGGGGGCTGGGCAAATATCGCCAATGATTACGCGACGAAGAGATACCGTTCGAATCTGATCAACTGGGGTATGCTTCCGTTCTTGATTCCGGCAGGCAGTCTTCCGTTTAAAAACGGAGATTACCTGTTTGTTCCGGATATCCGGAAGGCAGTTGAGAGCAGGGAGGATGTCATCACGGCATATGTTGTCGGAGATGAAGAGTTAACCGGATTTGAACTCCGACTGGGCCAGCTGACGGACGATGAGAGAGAGATTATCCTGGACGGATGCCTGATTAATTATTATCGCAATCACAGGTAAAGATTCTGATGATGCCTTGTGAGGTCAGGTAAATGGTATAAGTTCTGGATTGCCTGGCAAATGAAATTCGCCCGCTGGAATTTGCAAAAGGTCAGGTAAATAGTATAAGGTCAGGATTGCCTGGTGCTGTGCGCGCAGAGCAATCCTGATGGTATGAGGAGGTCAGAACCCTGGTTTTTGTATGGGTTCTGGCCTTTTTTACGCGAACAGTGAGCCGCAGCCGAATGCGAAGTATTCGTGTGCGGCGAGCGTCGCGATAGCGAGATAAAACTCGCGCAGCGTGTTTTATCTCGTTGGCTCATTGACAAAAAATTCCGCAGAGAGGCAATTCATGTAAAAATAAAGTCAGAAAATAATTAATTGAACAAATAAAAAACAAAAATTATGAAACCAGAAGACCGGATGAGAGAATAAGCAAAATCATATTTAAAAATGCGTTGACAAATAGAAACCTCTGTGTTATCCTGTAATCACATTAAAGAACGGGCGACAGAATTAATCCGATAAAAGCTCCGTCCTGATATTCAGATCCGATTCGGGATTACATGAACAGATGGAACGGCCTTTGATATCATATCGGATAAACGTTAAGTTCGGATCTTTAATTAAATACGAGAGAAGGAGGACAGTCCAATGGGAATTCCACCGGCACATCATCCTCAATATGAAAGTGGTATTGCATAAGCAGTTCCCTCAGAGAAGACCTTTTATAAGAGAGAAGAAAGTAACCGAGTTCCTGGTATAATCCGGAACCCATGATATGAAAGGTAATGTGAAGCTTGCAATTCATATTGAGTATATACCACGGAAGGTCTGAAGCATCCAAAGGATTCGTGTAAAGAAACGAAGCCCTGTAAAGACGAGAAATTACATGGATGCGGCAGATGTATCCAGAACATCGGAAGGGATTTTCGGACAGGCGTGCAGATATCACCGGCCGGAACGAGGAAGAGATTCCGATGAATTCACAGAACTTTCTAAGCGGGATAGAGAAGAGAGCGCAAGAGCGTAAGCTATATGCGAAGATCTGCAGATCAATATCCTGACGATGCAGGGAACAGATAAGGGTTATCGTACTTATGTTTCTTTCTTTCAAATTATTTGAAAGCACTGTTCTAAGAGAAACAGAGAGCATACCTGTAATAAGAGGAATCACGAAAGAGGAATATGTGATTCATAGCAGTAATTGATAAGATATGTGACTGATCAGCAGTTCATATTTTATAAGCTGTAATTCAGAAACCGAAAATTATTAAATCCATTTATCATTATATTTATAACAGGTTCTTAGAAAGAAAAACGAAATAAGTCCGATTAAACAAAAATTAAAGAAAGAAAGAGTAGAAAATTGAATAGCATTGAACCATTTCAGTAGTGGCCGTCTTGTCAGAAAATACTTGATAAGGCGGCCACTGCTTTTCATTTGTTTTTTCGGGCAGGGGCACGATGTAAACTTATTATTCCGAGGCTATTCCGAGGCGTCCAGGGTGACTCTGGAACAATGCAGTGATGTTTCATTCCGCGACACCCATGGAAGCACGGCCGCAATGCGGTGAAGTTTTATTTACGCGAACAGTGAGCCGCAGCCGAATGCGAAGTATTTGTGTGCGGCGAGCGACGCGATAACGAGATAAAACTCGCGCAGCGTGTTTTATCTCGTTCTGAAGCAGTTATTGCGGCACTGCCCGATACCCGGGTTCTTATTCCGGGGTGTCGGCTGTGGAACCGCCGCGGTATTTCTGCGGGCTGACGCCCTCATACTTCTTGAAAATCCGTGAAAAATAGCCCGGGTCGTCATACCCTACGGCTTCTCCGATTATATGAATGGGATAGTCGGGATTTCGATCCATGAGCTTCTTGGCTTTCTGCATTCGAAGGGATATCAGGTATTTTGTCGGAGGCATGTGATAGGTCTGCAGAAACACCTTGGAAAGGTAGCTCGGACTATAGTTCAGCTTTTCGGCGATCAGATTCATATTGATGTCGTGGTCAAATTCCCGCGTGAGGTAATTCTTCAGAAGCTCCGCAATTTCCCGGGAGGAGTGGCATGAGAATTCGAAGGAGAAGCTCTTCTCGAGCTCCTGTTCTTCCATCCGGTATTTGTTTGCGAGAGAGGATAAAACCGTCCGAAGCTGATCCTCATCCACGGGCTTGAGCAGATATTCCTTCACCTGAAGGTGTATGGCACGCTTGGCGTATTCAAAGTCGGAATATCCGCTGACGACGATCACATCAAGGTCCGGGTGATTTTCACGGGCCTGCTCGATCAGCTCCAGACCATCCATGACCGGCATTCGGATGTCGGTCACGAGCAGATAGGGATTAGAGGAATTGATCAGCTCCAGTGCCTGAATTCCCGTCTGGGCTTTTCCGACGACGGTGAAGCCGGTTCCTGAATTTTCAATTTTCTTTATGATGTTCTGCTGGATCAATATTTCGTCTTCCGCAACAATGACTCCGTATTTCATAAAATAAAACCCTTTCTATCTGGGGCGTCGGCGCATACTGCAGTTTTGAGATGTGTCCGCAGGCGCCCGCGCCTTCTGCAGTTTTGGGATGCCTCCGCAGGCGTCCGTGCTTTCTGCTGTCTTCGGTGACCTCCACAGGTCTCCGCTATATATATTTGGTTGCTTCTCGCAATCGTTCGATCCTATTTCTTTTCGGAAATGTCCGATCATTTTTTTCAGGAGTGCGAGGTCTTATTCTCCTTCGGAATCGTCAGAATCTTCTGTGCCGCCCGGCGTTTTTCTTCCGATTGTCACATAAGCATGGCCGTCTTCCGTGTTTCCGAAGTCAAAGACAATATCATCTCCGCAGTAGAGCTTCCAGCGTATATATACATTGATCATGCCGAGCCCACCGATTTTGAGATCGGTGAGATTGTGGTTCAGGTCGCGGTTGATCGTGGCGATCTTCTTATTCAGTTCATCGAGCACCTCTTCCCCGAATCCGTTTCCGGAATCGGTGACCCGGATATACCACATGGAATCGTCCCGGAAGCTTGTAATGGTGATTTTCCACGGCGGCAGACAATTGGTCCCGTACTTGATGGAGTTCTCCACAAGGGGCTGAATGATGAGCTTGGGAATTTTTTGCTCCATGATTTCGGGGAGAATATCAATGTGATAATTCAGACTCTCCTGATAGCGTACTTTCATGCAGTACATATACTCTTCAATATAGTGAATCTCATCGGCAACGGTAACGATCGTGATGCCGGTATTGGTGATATACCGCATGATGCGGGAGAGCGTCTGGCAGAGCTTTGTGACATCCTTGTTCTGACCGTTCTCCGCCAATATGCTGATGCAGGAAAGAGTATTGTAATAAAAATGAGGGTTCATCTGCACCTGCAGCGCAATCACGCGGGATTTCAGCTCGAGCTTCTGTGCGATTTCGAGCTCGGCGAGGGACTGCTGAAGGGATTCACTCATCTTCTGGAATTCCCGGTACAGCTCACCGAGCTCCTCATAGGAGGCGTCATAATGATCGAGCTTTTCCTCTCCGAGATTTTCCAGACGCAGCCGTTGAATCACGTGCTTCAGATGCTTGATAGGCTTGACCATGTTGTGAGTCAGATACAGGGAGAGGATAATGGAAAACAGCACCATCAGGCCGGTGATCGTGATCAGGACTCGGAGCATCTGGTAGACTGGACGCAGAATGACGTTGTTTTGCTGAAGAGCCACATAGGTCCAGCCGCTGTAGGCCGAGGTCTGCCGGGCGTACTGATATTTGATTCCGGATTCCGGATCGGTTCCGATGCCATAGCTGTCGTTCGTGCCGGAAAGAGTCTGATAGTAGGTCTGACTGATGTCTTTATGATTTTCAGTTGTATCATAAGGAAAAATCAGAGTCCCGTCCGAATCAAAAATCAAAATATCCGCCTGCGTGGAGCTTTTGGTCAGGTAAGCTGTGATGTCATGAAAGAGAACCTTGCAGTTCTTGACCGTTTCAATTCCGCCTATGACACGGTTCTGGCCGTCGAGAGAGGCCCGGTACAGAGACAGATACCATGCTGAATTCGAAGCTCCGGCGGAGTATTTACGGGTCTCATAGGGCGCGCTCAGGAATTTATAACCGCGAAGCCGGACCGCCTTCTCGAGCCATTTTTCATTGTTTTCGGAATAGGTATCATTTTTGGTGATGTTCCCGGATTCGATGACATGCCCATAGAGGTCGTAGATATTTACCTGGTCTGCGTCCAGATCGAGACCGTTCGACATCTGCACAACATCCAGAAAGGCATGGCCTTCATCGGAGGTCACGCTGAAATCCAGAACGGAAGGCATAAATTTGGTCTTGCGGTTATAGAAATTTATATCAGAGGATACCATATCCATGTCCTTGAGCTGCTTCTCTGTCTCATTCATCAAGGTTGAATTGAGCGTCTGAAGCATATTCTGCTCTCGGCTGATCAGGATATTCGAGTTGTATTGGAGAAAAAACAGCGCAAAGAAGATCAGAACGAGGAGTGGAGGAAGCAGGATATACAGAAACAGCTTGGTCTGCAGCTTCCGGGGCCTTCTTGCTGTTTTCTGGTCTTGCGAGGCCGACAGAGGAGGGATTTTTTCCGGTTCCGATTTTCTGTGCCGGATGTGATTTTTCAACAGATAATTTCCTTTCGAGTGAGATTTTTTATAAGTTACCATCATATTATAAACGTTTTACATGGACTTGACAAATCCATGAGCGGGCGCAGAAAATCATCCCGGAATTGTAGCGGATCACATGTGTACATGGCCCCTTACGAACAGGGAATTCGTGATTATTGCCATGGAATCGAAAATAAATAGAAGAAAATTGTTCAAACAGGACAATTTTGTTCAACTGCAGAAAGGTTTTATCCATGGTTTTGGATGCATTGTCTTGTTATGATTATGTTATGTGGAAACGTCAGTTTATTCAACAATGAGAGAGGGAGGAGAAAGTATGAAAAGAAAAGTAATCTCTATGTTGATGTGCGGCGCTATGGCTGCGTCGCTGTTTGCGGGCTGCGGAAGCTCGACAAGTTCCTCTTCGGCAAACGCGTCGACTTCTTCATCGACGGCGGCAGCTGCTTCTTCATCGTCGGAGGAAGCAGCGGCGACATCTTCTTCATCCGCGACAGAGTCGGTGGAGACAACGGCAGTATCATCGACTTCCGCGGCTTCCGGCGACAATGTAGTGGTCAAGGAGGTCCCGAATGATGGCCAGTTTGACGGTCAGACATTGAGCATTCTGGTATCCGCCGGATGGATGGACAACCGTTATGATGCGACGATCCAGAGATTCGAGGATACCTATGGTGTCACCGTAGATCTTCAGACGATTCCGGCCGATCAGTATCTGGATATTCTCCAGTCGGATCTGGCGAACGGCACCTGCCCGGATATTTTCTGGATTCAGTCGAACCCGGTTGGAGCCATTGAGTCCAACATTGGAAATCCGGAAGAGTACTGCATCGATTTTTCCGGAGCTGACTGGCAGAACGTCATGCCGGAGACCCGTCAGGCATCCTGTATCAGCGACGGCAAGCTCTACGGACTGCAGATCTGGCATAATTCTCCGGAGTATGTCATGGTTTACAACAAGACCATGTTCAAGGAGCTCGGCATTAACGAAGTGCCGACAACCTATGATGAGCTGAAAAAGGATCTGAAGACAATCAAAGATTCTGGTGTCGAGACACCGTGGTTCATGCCCGGTGCGGACGGATGGCAGCATCAGCTCGCGTTCTTCCAGATCGGCGGTGTATACACCGAGGATGATCCGGACCTTTATGACAAGCTGAACAACAACGAGGCAACCTTTGCAGACAACAAGAAGATGCTTGAGGTTCTGAATGAGTTCAAGGAGCTTTCCGATGACGGCTACTTTGGAGAGGATTGGGTAGGAACCGATTCCACAAACCTGAGCAATGAGTTCGGCGACAGAAATACAGCAATGGCAATGGCAAACTCCAGCTTCATTCAGCAGATCAAGGATGATACCGGTACAAAGGATGAGTTTGGAATGTTCCTGATCCCGCTCGGCGATAACACCTGGTATCCGACCAATCCGGCCGGCCCGACCATGTTCGGCTATAAGGGAACGGAGCATGAGGATCTTGTAAAGGCGTTCTTCCAGTTTGTATGTACACCGGAGAGCCTGCAGGAGATTCTGGACAATTCTCCGCAGTATACGAACCTGGATGTAAACGTAGATATCGAACAGCACTGGCTGCCTGAGGAAAAGGAATTCATGAGTTCGGTTGACCCGAATAAGATGGGCGTAACTGTACTTCAGAACGGCACCAAGTACACCAACGATTATTGGATGGATTTCGGCGCGGATATGATTTCCTTCTGCCAGGGCTCTATGGAGGCTAATGACGTCCTGAAGAATATGGATGCGAACCGTGCAGAATCGGCGAAAACAGCCGGTGATTCCGCATGGAAGTAATCCTGCGGAAACAGACGGAGAACAGGAAAACGCTCTGAGCAGGCAGTGATGTCCCGCGTGTGGGGCACGGAGCAATCCGCGGCTTATACAGTTTGTGGCACAATGCATCGTATGAGCGTTTACAATGAAGTGTCGCCCGGAGGCCTGAGGAGGGCCTCTGCAGGCGACACTCCTTCGTTAGAGGATATCAACCGGATGGTGGGAAAGCGGATTTGCCGCAGTGCATGAAAACAAATGCAGCAGCCGCTGACAGAAATTAGTATGAGGCAACTATGAATAAAAATAAGATTTACCCGAGATGGTTCGTCATTCTGCCGCTGATTATTTATGTGGTGTTTTTCCTTTTTCCAAGTATTCTCGGCGTATTCTATTCTTTCACGGACTGGGGGAGAATGACGCCGAAGAACGGACTTCATTTTATCGGTCTGCAGAATTATATCGATCTTTTTACATCCAATAAGAATTACATGGCGGGTTTCTGGAATACGGTCCGGTTCACGCTGATCTCCAATGTGGTGAAAATTATTCCCGCCTTTTTCCTTGCGATTCTTCTGAATTCCAGGCTGAAGGGCAAGAAGTTCTACCGGACGGTATTCTATCTGCCGTCCATTCTTCCCTTCGTAATCATCGGAATTATCTTCAGCTCGATCTTTTCTTACAATACCGGACTTCTGAACAGCACATTCACGGCTCTGGGGCTCGGTGTATTGAAGCAGAAGTGGCTGTCCGATCCTAATATGGTGTGGAATTCGATCTTTTCGGTGGATGCCTGGAGAGGTATCGGCTATGTCATGACGATCTTCCTGGCCGGGCTGAATACGATTGATGATTCCCTTTATGAGGCGGCAGAGATTGACGGCGCCGGTTTCTGGAAGAAGCTGTCTTATGTGACACTTCCGATGATGCGTGGACCGATCATGATCAATCTGGTATTCGGCATCACCTACGGTCTGAAGGTCTTCGATATCATCTATGTATTGACAAATGGAGGACCCGGACATAAGACCGAGGTCATGACCACATACGTATTCCAGTTGTACGGCAGCGGCCAGTACGGAATGTCCACAGCCATGAACACCATTCTTCTGGCGGTTACCGCGGTGATTGGTGTGATCATTGTCAAGGTTATGAGCGGAAAGGAGGCAGAAGCATAAATGGGAAAGTCTAAGAGAATTTTTCAGACCATCATCAAGCAGGTCGTCTGTGTTGTGCTTTCTCTGCTGGTGCTGGTTCCCCTCTACATGGTGGTGATCAACTCCTTCAAGACAAAGGGAGAGGCGGCCAGAATGAATCTGAAGTTTCCGACGACCTGGGTGTTCGGAAACTATGTGGATGTCATTCAGAAGGCCGGTCTGATCCGCGGATTTGCGAACAGCATGATTTACGCGCTGGTTGCCACCTTCGTGGGCGTCATCATCAGTGCAATGGCCGCATTTGTTCTCAGCAGAAACCGGATCCGGATTAATCGGAGGCTGTACTATTTCTTTATCATCGGACTTTTCTTTCCGGTGAACTATGTAACGTTGGTTCGGGTGTTTCAGTGGTTCCATCTGACAAACACCAGACTGGGAATTATTCTGGTGTTCATCAGCTCGATGATTCCGTTCTGCATCTTCACGATATACAGCTTCGTTGAATCGGTGCCGAGGGAGATCGACGAGGCGGCCGTGATCGATGGCGCCGGACCGCTTCAGATGTTCTTCCGGGTAGACCTTCCTATGATGAAGCCGACAATTGTCACCTGCTTCATTCTGCAGTTCATGGGTGTCTGGAACGATTTCCTGACACCGCTGTATTTGTCGAGCAAGAGCAGTCTGTTCCCGATGACAATGGCGGTATATCAGTTCTTCGGGAAAAACCAGCAGTACTGGAACTATGTGTTTGCGGATATTGTCATGACACTGATTCCGGTCATTATTGTATACTTCATTGGACAGAGATATCTGCTCGAGGGAACGACCGGCGGATCGGTCAAGGGTTAATGCAGCAGATGAGAATAATGGATCCTGCGATGCCGCAGATGTAAGGACAAAGCTCCTGCATGCCGCATCAGGTAAGAGCCGGGGGAGTGTGCTTTTTGTGCGGCGCAGTCACCCGGCTTATCTTATATTGCAGGAAAAAATTTTGAGGGAGAGACTTCGATGGATCATTACGAGAGAGTGAAACGGTACAAGGCTGTGTATGACGGGCCTCCGCGGGCGGTTCCGGATGGCGATGTCGATGTGTCGGGCAACGGAAGATGGAGAATCTGGCAGTATACCGGGACAAAAACCGACGCTCCGGTTCTGGGGAACGGAGATATGCTGGCGGCCTTTGCGGGCCCCTGTGAATATCCGCAGTTCTGGGTTACAACGAATGATTTCTGGCAGATGGAGAGCAATCCGAACTGGGTGTTTTTTCATGATAATTCGACGGCTGCGCTGGAACCGGCGGTCACGCTGGGGGGACCGAGACCGGTCGGACGCCTCGTGTTCTCGATACCGGAGCTGAAGGGAGCGGCCTGCCGCATCGAACAGGAGCTCGCGGATGCGGTTACGGTGGCGCACTATGATTTAGGGACAGAGGGAAAACTGACGATACGAAGCATGGTTGCGGCGACAGAGAACGTCCTTCTGTTACAATTTCATTCGGAATTGCCTGATCCGGTGCGGATTCGGGCCTGTTTCCGTTTTCCGGATGAGCCGGGCATGGGATGTGAGAAGGGAGTGAATCTGTCCGGGAAAAATGAGAGCGGGACGGACCTCAGAGGAACCGCTGTCGGTATGATGTGCGGCAGAACGATCAAAGAACAGAAAACGGTTGGCGGGATTCTGTCAGGATTCCGGGCCTTCGAGGAGCAGGTGGATGTTCCGGTGAAGGCAGGATTCGGCGGTGCCTTTCATCGTCCGGAAGACCGTGACGATGGGAATGAATCATCCGTATGGAGCAACAATGCGGGTGTAGGTAAATCCTGCGCCCTGAGCAGCAATTCGGATGCAGATATATGGTGCGCATCGAGCGTCAAAGCAAACGACGATGAATCGGGGGTGCGGAGTACAAACAGCAATCAAGAAGATACGGCGTCTCTGGTGCTGCGTCCGGGAGAGAGCGCGGATTATGTGTTTGTTCTGCGCACCTGGAATAAGGTGTCGCGCCCGGTGGAGATGGCAGCGTCCAGGGCGGAGTGGATTACGTCCCGGGAGATTTCGGAGCTTGTCGAACTGCACAGAAGCTGGTGGAGAGATTTCTGGAACGTATCCGGAATCTGTCTGGACGATCCGATGATGGAGCAGCGTTATTACCTGTCCCAGTATGTGATGGCAAGTCTGAGCCGGGATCCCGACTATCCGCCGGGGATCCTGGGCGTCTGCACCTTTGACCGGCCGGCCTGGAACGGAAATTACAAAATCAATTACAATCATCAGTCGGCCTATCTTGGCTTGCTTGCCTCCGGGCATTTTCCACAGGCGGATCCCCATGACGCCCCGTACTTCGCCATGATGGATATCGGACGGGAGATGAGCCACAGGCTGTATCAGCATGGAGGAACCTGTCTGCCTTTGGGACTTGGACCGAAGGGCATGGTCAGCGAGGCGCTTCTTCTCCACATGAAGTCACAGGCGGTTCACGGCGCGACGAATATGATCATGCGGTATTCGCTGACGCTGGACCGGGATTATGGGAGAAAAATATACCCGTTTCTCCAGAGCCTCGCGGATTTCTGGGAGGCGGATCTGATTCAAAAAGATGGATGGTGGCATATCCGGGACGACAGCATGCATGAGCGGACAGAGGATGATGTCCGGAAGAACGGAGAATCCATGGATCCGGTCAACAGTCTCGGATACCTGAAATGCCTCTTCCGTTTTCTTCCGGTCATCAGCCGCGACCTCGGGCTGGATGAGGAACGCCGGAGTCACTGGGAGGATATCGCGGATCACCTGGCACCGTATCCGATGGGGACACTGGAGGATATCCGGGAGAATCCGACGCTCTGGGCGGAGGCGGAGGTGCCGCTTGGCGAGCTGGTTCCGGAGGAATGGATGAAAAAACCTGTCTTTTTCGATGAAGGAAAAGGAGGAAAGTGGTCCTATCATTTTCCGGGAAATATTATGCAGATTTATCCGGCGGGGGCGATCGGGCTCGGATCCGATCCGGATCTGCTTCAGACGGGGTGGAATACCGTTCATGTGCATTCCATCATTGAAAATCAAATGGCAGAATATCGGAAAACGCACGACACCGGCGCGGATGACCTGGACAATGAACAGGGGGATTCTGATCCGCATTACAGAAAGGCTGGCGCATGGAACGCGACAAACCTGAGCTGCCTGTTTTTCCCTGCGGCAGTCCGCGTGGGCTATGATCCGGAGGTGATCTGGAGGGAGCTGGAAGAGAGGATCGTACATCGTGGACTGCCAAACGGGTATATCAACCGGAATCCACATGGAATCGAAAACCTGAGCACAGTGCCGAATACGCTGCAGGAGATGATGCTGCTCAGTCACGAGGGCATTCTCCGGATTTTCCGGGTGTGGCCGGTGAAGAGTCATCCGAACGCTTCTTTTGAGAGGCTCTGGGCATACGGCGCATTTCAGGTGAGCGCTTCCCTTGAAGCTGGAATTGTCGGAACGATACAGATTCTGAGCCGCGCGGGAAGAGAACTGGTGCTTGAGAATCCCTGGCCGGGAGAAGAGGCAGAGATTGTGCATCTGCAGACCGGCCGCAGAGAGGTTTCCGGAGGAGAGTACCTGAGAGCGGAGACTTTCCCGGGTGAACGGCTGGAAATCCGCAGGATGGCGTGACGCGGGAATGACCGAAGGCGTTTGCGACTGAGGCGTTCCGCAGCTCCATAAATCGGGATAAAACTTTGTTACAGCCAGTTTGCAAAGGGCAAGAGGACTGTAAAATCCTTGCCGTACATCGTTGGGGGAACAGTAACCTGAACGGAGATGGGGGAACAGTAACCTGAGCGGAGGTTGTAATCTCGTCAAAAATGTGGTATGACATATTTAACAATTCGGTGACAGAACAAATGTTTTTAATTATCAGAAAAGAGGACATGCCATGCTTGATAAGAAAGTAAAAGAATTGATCAATGATCAGATCAACAAGGAGTTCTATTCCGCATATCTGTATCTGGATTTCGCAAATTATTATTATGATCAGGGGCTTGACGGCTTCGCGCACTGGTACGATGTCCAGGCGCAGGAGGAGAGAGATCATGCGATGCTGATGCGCACATATCTTCAGAACAACGGTGAGCTGGTAACCTTTGAGGCTGTCGCAAAGCCGGACAAGACCTACAGCAGCCTGGATGATCCGCTGAAGTTCAGCCTGGAGCATGAACAGTATGTGACCAGCCTGATCAACGGTATCTACAAGGCGGCAAGTGATGTCAATGATTACCGCACCATGCAGTGCTTTGACTGGTTCGTAAAGGAGCAGGGAGAAGAGGAGAAGAATGCGGACGATCTTATCCGCAAGTTCAAGCTCTTCGGCGCTGATCCGAAGGGACTTTACGCGCTGAATCAGGAACTTCTCGGAAGAGTCTATGCTGCTCCGTCTCTGGTTCTGTAAGTGGGACTGGTAAGAAAGATACGGCGGGGAGCCCACTGTACTTTATCCGGGTCTTCCGGGATCAGGTAGTTTATGAGAATTAATAGCAGGTTGAGCAATCAGGAGAAGCTGTCGCTTCTCGGACATTCCGGGGGCTTCGGACTGGAAAAGGAGAGCCTTCGGGTGACAATGGACGGGCGTCTGGCACAGACGCCCCATCCTTTTCCCGGAAATAAGCATATTGACCGGGATTTCTGTGAAAATCAGGTGGAGATTATCACGAATCCCGAGGGCAGCGTCCGTAAAGCCGTAGATTCCGTGAGGGAGTATCATGAATATGTCGCGGATGCGCTGTGGAACCTGAAATCAGGTCGTGAGGTACTTTGGCCGTTCAGTAACCCTCCCCGCATATCCGGGGAGGATGAGATCCCAGTGGCGCGGTTCTCGGGAGAGCTTGCTGAGCGGACAGCCTACCGGAAGTATCTTGGAAGAAAATACGGAAAGCGGAAAATGCTGCTTTCCGGCATTCATTTCAACTACTCGTATCCGGCTGAATTTCTGCGGCGGATTTTTGAGGAAAGTGGGGAAGCGGATTACAGAGAATTTGTGGATTCTCTGTATCTGAATCTCGCCAGAAAGGCCATGATGTACAGCTGGCTGATCGTGGCGCTGACGGCGGCGAGCCCGCTCTATGATCTTTCTTTGTTTGAGGAGAGTCAGCGGGACAGGGTCCGGGATCTGAGACTTGCGACGGTCCGGTCCAGTGAATTCGGGTACTGGAATGATTTTACTCCGACGCTTCGATATGAGAGCACGGAGGCCTATGTCGCCTCGATTCAGCGGTACGTGACGGAAGGCCTTCTCCATTCTCCAAAGGAACTGTATTATCCGGTGAGACTGAAACCGGCCGGTGAATATTCGATGGAGGGCTTTTCCGGAGGGATCAGCCACATCGAGATCCGTTCGCTGGATCTCAATCCGCTGTCCCCGTTCGGCCTGATGGAGGAGGATGTGGAATTTCTTCGGATGCTTATCGGATGGATGACCGTCCTGCCGGATCATGAGCTCAGTGAAGAAAGACAGAAATCTGCCATACACAATATGAAAAAGGCGGCCTCGCTGGATCTGGAGAATGTAATTCTTCGAAACGCGGATGGGACCAGAAGCGTACTTACCGATAAGGCGCTTGAGGTGCTGGACCGGATGGAACGGGATCTCGGCAAGAGCGCAACGCTTGATTTTCAGCGGAACAAGATCCTTCACCGGGAAAACAGGTACTCGGAAATTATTCTGGACCGGTATGGCGATGATTTCATGAAATCCGGTATTCTGCTCGCGACAAGGCGATTTCATGGACAATAAAAGGAGCATTGCAGCTGTTCTGGCTGAAATGTGAAAAGCTCTGCCGCTTCGGCGATAAGCCGAAGCGGCAGAGCTTTTTTTACGCGAACAGTGAGCCGCAGCCGAATGCGAAGTATTCGTGTGCGGCGAGCGTCGCGATAGCGAGATAAAACTCGCGCAGCGTGTTTTATCTCGTTGTGTTGATTCGGCCGAGCGGCGGGCTGCCGCGCTGCTGAGAGGGCGCCAAACCGACGGATGTCCCTCAGCAGGGGAGATCCGGTATGGTGTCCGCATCATCGAGAAAGACATAGAAGATATCCCCGTAATAGACGCTGTGCACGAGTCTGCAGGAGTCTCTGATCGTCCGGATTCTGCCCTTCCTGGTCTTAATGCGGTATTTCTGGCAGAAGGCAAGACAGTCGGAAAGAGATTCACGGGTATCTGAGGGGTCGCCGTGTTCTGCATAATATTTGCGGATACGCTCTCTGGTTTTATCCCTGTCTTCCGGGCAGAGGATGGAAAGAAAGCTCGATTTCGAGTATTCGTTGAATTCATCAATGCTGTCACATTCACAGAGCCGGAGGAGATATTCACTGGCGTATAGAATCTGCAGGTCGTCGGCCATCTTGTAGACCAACACGGCCTTTGGAAGATCCGATGCGAGATTTGTGATGCTCTTCTGAAGGTGCGTGCGGTTTTCCGTGCATATATCGGAATTGTAAACCCTGTAGCAGTGCCCCTCCGACTGCTTTGCAGAACAGAGAGCCGCGTTTGCCTTCCGGCAGAGTGTGCCGGGCTTGCTGCCCTGCTTCGGGTATTCCACGAGGCCGGCAGACAGGTAAAAACGGTAGCTTTCGCCGTGAAAATCAACAGTCATCGGGCTTGATACGAGCCGGTTTACAATGGATCTGGCTTCTGCAAGAGAAGAATCCTTCATGAAGACGATGAATTCATCCGCGGCGTTGCGTCCGATGATATCCCCGTCATCGAAATTCTGCCGCAGAGCATCCGCGACACGGCAAAGCGTCTTGTCACCGATGTCGCGTCCCAGAATATCGTTGATGATTTTAAAATTGTCGATATTCAGGTTGATGAGTACACCCGGGGCGGAAGGATAGCAGCGGATGTATCTTAAAAGCTTCTGATCGATGCCTCTCCGGTCGAGCAGGCCGGTAACGGGGTCTATCTGCATCTGCAGATCCCGGCCCTGAGAATACCAGAAGTCGAGCATTTTTTCCAGGGAGGAGCTGCCTGTCCATTGAACAACTACTGTAAAGACAGCTGCGTCATGGCCGTTCTGTATGATGTTATGGATGAGCCAGGAATAACCGCCGCTTCCGTTTTTGATTCGGAAGGCTTCGGAAAACTCATGAAGACTGTTTTCCGCGGCGCGTTCCATCCATGTTCTGCGGTTCATGAACGCAAGATAGCGTTCCCGGTCATCGGGATGCACGTTATTTTTGCAGAAGCTCTCACGGGCCTGCGTAAAAGTGAGATGTGTTCTGAATGCCGAATCCCAGTTCCGGTAGATCAGAGTATAACTGTCTTCTGCGGCGTTGACCTGCACGATTCCGAGGAAGGAGGTGAGAAGGTTCGCCATGGATTCGTTGATGCGGTCAGAGCCTATGGAGGTATTGCGCAGGAGCTGATCCTGAAAGGCCTTGTTGTAGATGGTGTTTCCGATGTCAGAGATACAGGACAGAACCATACGGGCGCCGTTTGTGCTGAACGGAATCAGGGTGTAGGACTGCAGGTGCTGTCTGCTTGTTTTGTCGTGAGACACGAAAAAGGCCGTGATGTAACTCGCGTTTCTGTCTGGAATGCGGGTGTTCAGCTTATCCATATCGTAGAACTCTATGAAGGAGGAACGATCCTCCTCATCCAGATATTTCTCCGCATATGCCGCGATGGTCTCTTTGCTGGTATCGCAGAAATCAGTCAGTCTGTCCTGTGCGGTGTTCAGATAGATGTTCTCTACAGTTCCGGCATCGAGATTAAACAGGTCGATTCTGTTGAAAATCGTCAGAAGATGGCGGATTCCATCGTTGATATGGATGGAACGGGTTATCGCTGACGAAGAATCCAGAATCAGTCCGGTAAACGCAAGGTATGCATAGCTGTCCGTCTTCGATGCGATCGTGCGGAAGCTGATGCTGCAGAATTTGTTGCTGATAACGAGGTCGAAAGAACTTAATTCCTGGGTATCCCCGGGGTGTGTAATTGCATGGCGGATGATGCTTCGGTATGTTGAAACGGACATAAAATACTGAAGAAAATCCTCTGAATCCCGCAGCTTGAGAGATTCTGCCATTTCGTCCATTGCGGTGTTGTGATAGAGCAGTCTGGTTCCCTTTTGATCCGCTTTTACAAGCATGAGCGGAACTCTTGAGCCGCAATCATAGCTTCTGCCGGATTCCAGAGGGGAATCGGATATCATGTTGATTTCACCGATGGCTTTGTAGCAGCGCGCCTTCTGAGGAGATTCCAGACCGAATTTTGAAATCAGCTTCCGGATCTCCGTGATCGGCAGTGGCTTTGAGTAATAAAATCCCTGGAGCTGCTCGCATCCGATTGTATTCAGGAATTCAATCTGTTCACGGGTCTCCACACCCTCGCATAGAGTGTGGATGCCGAGATGCTTGGCCATGTTGACGACGGACGCGACCAGGGTTCTTGCCTTCTGGTTGCTCTCCATGCCTCGGACAAATGTCTGATCAATCTTCAAAACATCGAAGTTGAAATCCTTCAGTGTGCCGAGAGTTGAGTACCGGCTTCCAAAATCATCAATCCAGATCTCATAGCCGGCCTCCTGAAAGCGGCTGATCTGATGCCGCAGATATTCGGGCTCGGCCTCAAGTGTACTTTCGGTGATTTCAATGTTGATCAGATCCGGAGAAATACCGGATTTGGTCACGATGGAATTCACTTCGTGAAAGGCATCTGTGCCCAGAAAATCATTTCGTGAAAGATTGATAGAAACCGGTCCAACCGGGCGTCCGTCGGATTCCGCGGTCTTGAGATCCCGGCAGACATTCTCTACCATGCGAAGATCCAGTCTGGAGATCAGATGGGCGTCCTCGAGGACGCCGATGAAAAGCGCGGGAGACAGAATGCCATTTATGGGATCATTCCAGCGGCACAGTGCTTCAAAGCCGCAGATCTTTCCGCTCAGAGTCCGGATCACCGGCTGATACCAGGTCTCAATATATCCGCATTCGAGCGCCTCGTTGAAATGATTCAGAATATAGCGCTTCAGCTCCTCACGCTCGGCGATGTCATCATTGTAGATGGCGATATTGTAGTCGTACTGATCGTGAATACTCCTGGCGGCAAGACGCGCGTGATCGATCATAAGCGAGACGTTTGTGTCAGACGGACCGTTCTGAAGATAGATGCCGGCCTTCAGCTCCAGGCTCACATTTTTCTGCAGCGCATGGACAAAAATATGGAGATGTTCGATTTTGTCGGAGACATCCTGGCTGCCGGTCAGTACGGAGAACTGATCCGCTGAGAGGCGGGTGATGTAATCGCCGGGGAAAGTCTTCCGGAGTTCCTCCGCAAACTGCAGCAGAAGATCGTCTCCCTCATGGAATCCATATTTATGATTGTAATCACGGAAGGCACAGATGTCGAAAAAAATCAGGACATGCTGCCTTTCCGGAGAAAGGGTCAGATATTTTCGAACTGCATTCAGAAATCCTTTCATCGAAAGCAGTCCGGTAAGTTCATCGTATTCAGCCAATGTATAATACTCCCACACATAAAATTATAAATAAATTATAACATTTCCGGGAGTTAAAAGCTACATAAAGATCAAATTTCGACAAATCGGTTCAGATTTCAGAAAAAAAATACAATTCGGTGGGAGCTGAGCACTCCGCATGAGGCAGACTCCGCGAGGGACAGATTTCTCAGGGGGACAGACTCCGCGGGGGACAGGCTCCGTATTGGACAGATTCACCGGGATTCGCGGTATTCGGTCGGGGATACGCCTTCGGAACGCCGGAAGAGCCGGCTGAAGTAATTCGGGTCCTGGTAGCCCACGGCAGCGCAGATCTCTTTTACCGGAAGCTTATTCTCGGCGAGAAGCTTTTTGGCGTGGCTGAGCCGGATGCCGGTCAGGTATTCGATAAAGGTTACGCCCTCCTCTTCCTTGAAAATTTTGCTGAAATAGTAGGGGCTGATATTGAGCTCCCTGGAGACGTCATCAAGCGACAGGTCGCGGGAGTAGTGACTGTCGATATACTCCTTCGCCTGATGCGTCAGATTGCTGGCGCTGCTTTTGGCCTTGTCGGCGATTTTTTCGGCGGCGTCCCGGATCTTCGCCACAAACCATGTGTGCAGCTCCGCGATCGTATAGTCAGAGATAATATTCAGATAATCACCGCGGTCCGCAAAGCGGTACAGGCCAAGGCCGCCGCTCTGGTAGGCAATGTGCTCGGCCCAGAGGACAAATTCGATCGTCTTCAGACGCACGTTATTTTCATAGGTCGAGACCTGGGTTTTCTCCATCCAGGTAAAAAAACGGTCTGCGTATAATCCGGCATCCCTGATATTGCCGTTCTTCACGCTGTCGAAGAGCTGTTTCTCAAGGTCGATCGGGTAATCCTGCTCGTAGGTGCAGGAGACGGGGAGATCATCGGCGTGAGAGACGGTTTCGTTGTTCTCGCAGAGGGAGCGGAGTGCCTCCCGATAGGAGGTCCGCATGTCCGAAAGAGGCATGACAGAGCCGATCCCCATACGGTAATTTACCCCGGTCTCCTCCTTCAGGCGGGAGATGATTCTGCGGACGCGATCGATCACCCGGACCCTCTCGACATAGTCCATTCTGGCGGCCGCATAGGGGATGAAGACAGGGATTTTGTTCATCATGATCTGTCCGATGACAGCGTGGGCGCTGTATTCCTTCAGGATCTCACGGATTTTTGCATAGTACTTCTGAAGGCGGATTCCGGTTCCGATCGGATTGCCCAGGTGGTCTCCGCTTCCGGTGAGAGGAGCAGAGGCATTTGGCTGTTCCGGATTCTCATGCCCGGATGCAGCGTCTCCGCACGCAAGAAGTGCGACAAAGCCATAGGATTCAGGGATTTCCAGCAGATTGCAGTAGTTTGCCGTGACGTCCGGGGAAGTATCCTGAAGGAGGAGAGAATAAACCAGACCGCTTTCGATCATGGGAACGACGGCATCCAGCTTTTCACGGTTCGAGAGCTCTCGGCTTCGCTGCTCACGGGTGCGGTCGATACCGGCCATCGCTTGGGTCATGGTATCCACGAAGATTTTCCGGTCCAGAGGCTTTGTCAGAAAACTCATGACGCCGAGGTTCAGCGCGTCCTTGGCAAAGCTGAACTTGTCATAGGCGGTGAGGACGATAAAAACCGTTGCCGGGCTGAATTTCCGGATTTCCCGGATCGCCTCGATGCCGTCAATTCCGGGCATGCGGATATCCATGACGGCGATGTCCGGCCGGAAGGTCTCTGCCATTTCAATGACGGCGCGGCCGCTTCTGGCGGAGCGCACCTCACATCTGTCATGAAATTCCTTATCCATAATATACGTAAGAGAATCGATGGCGATCCCTTCATCATCCGCCAGCAGAACTCTGTACATTTTCAATTCCCCCTTTGAATGCGGCGCCGACATCCATGGCGCGTTAATGATCATGGTTAGTCCGGCATTGGAATATAGAGCAGGACCTCCGTTCCCTGTCCCTCGCCCGGGCTCGTGATGTCAAAGACATCCTCGCTGTTGTAAAACAGCCGCATCCGGCTGATTACATTGGAGAGCCCGACTCCGTTTGTCTCGTCTCCCTTTCGTCTGACAGGAGCGTTTCCGGACAGAATCGCGTTCATCTGTTCCTCCGTCATTCCTCTCCCGTTGTCATGGACAGAGAGCGTGATATACCTTCCGGTCCGGTAAACGGAGAGGATGATGACCGCCGGGCGGTCCATGTCGCGGACGCCGTGATTGATTGCGTTTTCGATGATCGGCTGCAGAATCATGCTGGGTACCGATACCCGGGTCAGATCATCGTCGATTCTCTTTTCATAGGTGATTGCACCGGAAAAGCGCACGTTGATGATATACATGTAGTTGTCGGCGAGGGAAATTTCATCTGCGAGAGTTGTGATCTGGTTCTCACGGTTAGTCTTATTGCGGAAGAAGGCCGCGACATTCTGCAGATACTTGTAGGTTCCGTCCGCTTCCTCCATCATGGCAAGCTGCGCGCCTGCATTGAGGGTATTGAACAGGAAGTGCGGATTGATCTGGGCCTGCAGATATTTCAGCTCGGCTTCCTTGAGGTGGGCGTTCATGAGGAGCTCCCGTTCCTTCAGCCGGTTCTCGGATTCCATGGATTCCCTGAGCTTCTGGAGATAACCTCTCATGCTGACGACCATCTCGTTGAAGGCGGAGGTGACGATGCCGAGCTCGTCGTCGCTTTTTACCGCAAGCGGAGGCACGTCAAAGTTTCCCTTTCCGATTTCGCCGGTCTCCGCGATCAGCGCGTGCAGCGGGGCGGTCGCGTGCCGGACGGTCATGACGATCATGAAGACATCAAGGAAAGCAATCATGACAATCATGAACAGGGAGGCGATTTCCAGAGAGTGGAAGGTGTCCGCGAGCTTCAGATAGTTGTCCGAGTTGCCCTTCAAGAGGAGGTTGTTCATGCTGTAGATGTACGACTGAAGGATGTCGTTCATGCTCACGGTTTCCTCATAATATTCCTTGTACTTCTGGATATTCCTTCCTCTCTTGGCGGTGAGCGCGTTTTCGCAAAGCTCCATGTAATGATCAGAGAGGTTCTGAATATCGCGGGTCGTACTCTGAATCTCAACGCTGTCGGAATAATCGCCGAGGGCGGCAAGGCAGTTCGCGTAATCGCCCTGAACCTGATAGAAATTGCGGAGATTATCCGAGCTTCCGACATTCAGATAATCTGTCAGGCTTTGCTGAACGCTGTCCAGAGTCTCGGACAGACTGTTGGTCTGGACATTGGAGTAGAAGACCCGGTTGACCTTTTCGAGCGCGTTGTTGATATTCAGGAACAGAAAGAGGTTTACGGCAAAAGTAGCAGCGGTGGCCAGCAGAAATGCGAGGGTCAGCTTTCCCTCGAGGGTGTGAAGCGGACGTCTCTGCCTGTTCGGAGAAGAAAAAAATATCTGCGGAGAGCTGTCCGGCCCGTTATTTTTCAGATGAATCAAGACTCGTCCTCCTTCTCCAGATAGTCACCAACGTTTTCGGGTGTGATGATCTCAATGTCGATGGATGAATACTCGGTGACAAAGCCGCTGTCGATGTACTCAAGGAGATTGTCGACGGCAGTGCGTCCGATTTCCTCTGTGGAGACCGTAAGGGTCATCGCCGCGACATTCCGCTGTACAGCGTTAAGGATGGTGCCGTTGCGGTAGTAGCCGCAGATCGTTACATCGCCTACATGATTGGTGTCCACGATGGTCTGGCACACACTGCTCGTGGTTGTTTCGTCGAGGCATACCAGAATATCCGGGAGATCGGCGCTCTCAAACAGATCCGTGACAGCCTCGGCGGTGGAGAAGCTGTCGCCGTTTCCGAGGGTCCTTGAAGAAATGGAGAAGCGGTCCATGACGTTATTCTTCTCGAGCGAATTCTTGATTCCGGAGATGACCAGATTCTGTCCTGTGGTCTTGTCCTCCGGGCTGGCGATGACCAGCACGTTCTGCCGGCGGTTCTCCGCGAGAGAACTGAGCATGTTGCCGTAAGCCTCTCCGACGTTGTAGTAGGAGATGCCGACAAAGCTTTGTCGGCCGGAGCCGTAGCAGTCTGTGCCGACGCAGATGACCGGGATTCCGGCATCGACGGCGCGGTTGATGGCACTCTTGAGTTCCTCGCTGTCATCGCCGTTGACAATGATGCCGTCCGCCCTGGACTGAATGGCCAGATCCATGAGTTTGGGGATGGTGTAACTGGTATCCAGGTTCTTTCCGGTGAATTCGATGTAATCGCCTTTTTTTTCGGCTTCTCTGAGAGCCTGATCATAAACGGCGTTCTGAAAGGAGCTGGATTTGTCTCCGATGTACGCAAAATTATACCGGAAACCGGATCCGCCTGAAGACAGGTCTGAGAGTGCATGGATCTGACGTTCAAAGACCACCATACTTACAATTGTAATGATGACCAGAATGGATCCGAAAATACAGAGGAACAGATTCAGGCCGTGGATCGGGCGGGAGTGTTTGTGATTCTTTTTCATCATGATTATTGTGGTTTTCCTGTTTCGCAGAAAGCAACGTGACGATTCAGCCCTCCAATTTCGGAAACCTGCAGTTCTATTGATGTGCTGAATCGTTATAAAGTAACAGTTTTTTGTGAATATGACTTCAATATCTGTTAGAATATTATAATGATTCCTGCGGGAAAAGGCAATGAATGTTGTCAGAGCAGGCAGACCTGAATGCCGGGCGGAGCAGACAGATCTGGACAAGAGGCAGAACGGGAAGATTTGCATGTAGAGCAGGCCGGGCAGGTCTGTATGATCGGGAGGATGTTATGAAGCGAGGAGGATTTTTGTGCGGAGCGGTGCTGCTTATTTCGGCAGTACTCTGCAGCTGCGGCAGGGAGCGGCCGGATACATCGTCTGTGGAGCCGGAGAAGGCGGAGCTGAAGCCGAAGATCGGACTTGTGTTTGATTCGTTTGTAATTGAGCGCTGGGAGCGGGACCGTGATATTTTTACCTCGACGGCGAAGGACCTCGGGGCGGAAGTAATCGTGGGCAACGCGAACGGAGATGTCGGGGAGCAGAAATCAATTATCAGTCATATGATAGATTCAGACGTGGATGTGCTGGTGATCGTGGCGACGGACGGGGACAGTCTGGGAAAGGAGATCAGCGAAGCCAGAAGGGAGGGAATCCGGGTGATTTCCTATGACCGTCTGATTCAGAACGCGGACACGGACCTGTACATAACATTCGATAATGAGACGGTGGGAAAGTTCATGGCGGACGCGGTGAATGAGGCGATGCCGGACGGCGGAAGCTACGTGAGGGTGAACGGTTCACCCGCGGATTACAACGTGACGCTGGTCAACAAGGGATTCGACGCTGAAATCAATGATAATCTGAAGATGATCGACAGCATTTCCTGCGACAACTGGGATGACAGCATTGCATACAGCTATCTGACGGAGCATCCAGAGGATGTGGAGAACGCAGGGGCCATTGTATGCGGCAATGACGCGATTGCGGGCCAGGCGGTGCGGGTGCTCGCCGAGCGCAAGAAGGCCGGAAGCGTCACGGTCACCGGACAGGACGCGGATCTGGACGCGTGCCAGAGAATTGTCGAGGGGACGCAGACGATCACGGTGTACAAGCCGATCGAGAAGCTTGCGGAGAAGGCGGCGGATTACGCCGTGCAGATGGCGAAGGGGAAAATGCCCGAGACGGATGAGACCATGAGCGACGGAACCTATGATGTTCCGTACATTGCCATTCAGCCGGTAAAGGTCACGAAGGAGAATATGGACAGCACAGTGATTGCGAGCGGATTCCACAGGAAGGAGGACGTGTACCTCCATGCGCAGGGTATGGAGGAGGTGTCGGGGTCGTGAAATCTGTGGACCGGGCCTTGCCAGGTGCGGTCGGACAATGACGGCGGATTTATCGTTCACCCGAGGATTGCCTTCTGTTCACGTGACTTTTCAGCTACGGGCGAACAATGCGGAGCAAAATGGATGCGATGTATGGATCATGGTGGGCGAGATGGATGCGATTTACGAATAACGATGAGAAAGGCAGGTTCGGTTTATGAATGCAGAGGAAAAATATCAGGAATGGCTGGACAGGCTTCCGGAGGGCGACTCAATGAGGGAGGAGCTGCTCTCGATCCGGGGAAACGTGAAGGAAATCAACGACCGGTTTTATCAGGAGATTGTGTTCGGAACGGCGGGCCTTCGGGGAATCTGCGGCGCAGGGACCAACCGGATGAATCCGCTTACGGTCGGAAGAGCGACGCAGGGGATCGCCGGTTATCTGAAGAAGAGCGGAGAGGATCTGACAAGGGGCGTTGCGGTGGCCTATGACTGCCGGCATCACTCCAGGGAGTACTCGGAGCTGGCGGCGGAGATTCTGGCGGGAAACGGAATCCGCGTGTGGCTGTTTCCGTCCATGAGACCGACGCCGGAACTGTCCTTTGCGGTGCGGGAGCTTCATGCGCTTTCCGGGATCAATATGACGGCAAGCCACAATCCAAAGGAATATAACGGCTACAAGGTCTACCAGGAGGACGGAGCGCAGATCTCGGGAGCTGTTTCGGACGGGATTCTGCGGGAGATTCAGGGACTCGACCTCTTTGATCCATTCCCCCGGATGGCTCTGAAACAGGGAGTCCGGGAGGGAATGATCCGTATGATCGGAGAGGATATGGACCGGCGGTATCTGGACTATGCGGAGGGACTGAAGCAGAGACCGGACAGCGAGCTGGACCGCTCGGTTACCGTCGTGTACACACCGCTGAACGGGGCGGGAAGCATCCCGATGGAGACGGCGGCGTGGGAGCTCGGTTATAAAAATTTTGTCATTGTGCCGGAACAGAAGGATCCGGACCCGGATTTTACAACGGTGGGATATCCGAACCCGGAGGATCCTCGTGGGTTTGCGCTTGCGGAGAAGCTTGGGAAGAAGCTGCACGCGGATCTGCTGATTGCCACAGATCCGGACAGTGACCGCATGGCGGTGGAGCTGCCGGACGGGAAGGGAGGCTTCCGTCCCTTGAACGGCAATCAGACCGGAGCGATGCTGATCGCGTACATGGCGGGGAGTCAGAAGGCGGCGGGGACACTGCCGGAAAACGGGGCGATGATAAAATCTATCGTAACCGGAGACATGGGGAAAACCATCTGCGAGTCCTACGGGATCCGGGTATTTGAGGCCCTGACGGGCTTCAAGAATATCTGCGGCGTCATTCCGCGGCTTGAGAAGGAAGGGTACCGGTATTTCTTTGCGTATGAGGAGAGCATCGGCTGCGCGCCCGGTGAGCGGGTGCGGGACAAGGACGGAATTGCGGCGGGGCTTCTGATGATGGAGATGGCAGCATTTTATAAGAAGAAAGGGATGACACCGGGCGACGCGCTGGAGGCACTGTACAAAAGGTACGGGTATTTCGCCGAGAGACAGGTATCTCTGATCCGGAAGGGACAGACCGGAGCGGAGGAAATCGCGCGGATCATGCGGAAGGCGCGGGAGGAGAAACCGGACCGGTTCGGAGAATTCCGCGTCGCGGAGGTTACCGACTATCTCCATGGATGGGAGGATATTCCGCCGTCCAATGTGCTGAAGTTCCGTATGGAAAACGGTGACTGGTTCGCGATGCGGCCGTCGGGCACGGAGCCGAAGCTGAAGTTTTATTTCTATACGCGCGCCGAAAACAGTCGGGATGCCGGGCGAAGAGCGGACGGGCTGCGGGATGCGGTTCTGGAGGCACTTTCGGCAGACCGATAAAGGGTGCGGCGTCACAGATGCGAAGCAACGGAGAGGCTGGCATAGGACTTTCTTATAATATATGCCGCAGCAGAGACAGAGAACGCATGCGCATTTACGATCACCCGTGGAGTAGGATATTTTTGCTTCACGGGATTTTTTGACAAAAAAATCCTACTCTCCGGACATGGGGATAGGATTTTATTTTGGACATTTCGTATGATTTCGAGCAAGAATGACATATTTTCGTTGTGAATAATGAGTGATATCATACAGGTATGAAAGGAAAACTTCTAGTCATCAAACCGGTTTTCCACAACGTTATGTTTCTTTTTTCATTCGCATTATCAAAGGAGGGTTTTAGAAAATGAAAAAGAGAATCGTAAGCACACTGCTTTGTACAGCTATGGCGGCATCTCTGTTCGCAGGCTGCGGATCCGCTACATCTACGAGCACATCGGCGTCCGGTTCTTCGTCTTCCGCATCATCGGCGGCGAAGGAGGAGAGCACATCTTCTGCATCCAGCGAAGCAGCAGATGAGTCCGCTGAGACGGAAGCCACTTCGGATACAGCGTCGGCAGGCGGACAGACCATCGGTATTTCGATGCCGACCAAATCTCTGGAGAGATGGAACCGCGATGGATCTTATCTGCAGGATCAGTTTGAAAAGGCAGGCTACAAGGTAGAGCTTACTTATTCCGATAACAAGTCCGCACAGCAGAACAACGATATCGAAGGACTGATCGCAGACAAGGTAGACCTGCTGGTAGTTGCGGCAATCGACGGCGAGGCTCTGAGCCAGGTTCTGAACGAGGCAAAGGACGCCGGCATTCCGGTTATCTCATATGACCGTCTGATCATGAATACAGACGCTATCAGCTACTATGTATCCTTCGATAATTACACCGTAGGTAAGCTGCAGGGTGAATTCGTTGCAAAGCAGCTGGATCTCGACAATGCAGGCGACAAGACCTACAACATCGAGTTCACAGCCGGAGATCCCGCAGACAATAATGCGACATTCTTCTTCAACGGCGCGATGGATGTGCTGAAACCATACATCGACAAGGGCACCCTGAAGGTTCCGTCAGGACAGACCGAATTTGATCAGGTTGCTACCGCACAGTGGGATACTTCCACAGCTATGAAGAGATTCCAGAATATCCTCGGATCTTATTACAGTGACGGTACACAGCTGGATGCAGCCGTATGCTCCAACGATTCTACGGCACTCGGTGTTACACAGGCCATTGAGTCTGACTATGCAGGCAACAACAATGTTATCATCACCGGACAGGACGGCGACGAGGCAAACCTTGCGAATATCGTAGACGGCAAGCAGACCATGACCGTGTACAAGGCAGTTGCCAACGAGGCAGTTGTAACCCTTGACCTGGCAGAGGCAATGCTGAACGGAGAGAAGCCGGATGATTCCCTGATCTCCAAGTCCGGATGGGATTTCGACTGCTCCTATGATACTTCTTCTTATGATAACGGAACCGGTGTCATCCCGTCTTACCTGCTCGTTCCGACCGTTGTAACCAAGGACAACATGGACAAAGAGCTTGTAGATCCCGGATATTACACAAAGGATGACGATGGATATCTGCACCCGGTAGGGTAATCGAGAGGATTTACCGAAAGGGACGATAGCACAAAATGAATCAGGGGCTGTCGCATAGAGCATCTTGCGGCGGCCTCTTTTTTCGAAAAGAAACAGATTGCACAGGAGGTATTCACTTGGCAGACATAATTCTTGAAATGAAAGACATCGTCAAAGAGTATCCTGGTGTCAAAGCTCTGAATCATGTCAATTTCAAAGTGGAACGCGGAGAGATCCACGCGCTTGTCGGCGAAAACGGCGCCGGGAAATCTACGCTGATGAATGTACTTGCAGGGACCATTCCGTTTGGACAGTATACAGGGGATGTCGTTTATAACGGGAGTGTCTGCAGGTTCCACAATATTAAGGAATCCGAAAAGCTCGGAATTGCAGTCGTGCATCAGGAGCTGGCTCTGATTCCGGAGCTTACGATCGCCGAGAATATGTTCATGGGAAATGAGCGCCGGAAGAAATCCGGAGTCATTGACTGGGACAGAACGTTCCAGGAAGCGCAGGATGCCATGAAGCGGGTTGGATTGAAAGAGTCCTCCCATACGTTGATCAAGGATATCGGTACCGGTAAGCAGCAGCTGGTGGAAATCGCGAAGGCACTTTCCAAGAACTGTAAGCTGCTGGTTCTTGATGAGCCGACATCCTCGCTGAATGAGGAAGATTCCAAAATGCTTCTGGACATGATCCTCGGCTTTAAGAAGCAGGGAATTTCGTCCATCATTATCACACACAAACTCAATGAGGTTGCCTATTGCGCGGATAATATCACGGTTCTTCGTGACGGCCAGACAATCGAGACGATTCCGAATCCGGATCACAATATCGATGAGGACCGGATCATCAAGGGAATGGTTGGAAGGGAACTGACAGACCGGTATCCGGCAAGAGAACATAAGATCAGTAAAGAAGTGATTTTTGCCTGCAAGGACTGGACGGTATATCACCCGGTGTATACGGAGAAGTGCATGGATGATCACATCAGCTTTGAGGTTCACAGGGGCGAGGTCGTGGGCTTCTCGGGACTTCAGGGCGCGGGCCGTACAGAGCTGGCGATGTCGCTGTTCGGAAGAAGCTACGGATCGCACATATCCGGACAGGAATTTATTAACGGCAAGGAGGTCCATCTGAAAAATGAAGCCGATGCGATCGCGCACGGACTTGCCTACGCGACGGAGGACCGGAAGACAAACGGACTGATACTTTCGGAGACGATTGCGAGGAATACCACGCTTGCGCGCATGGATAAAATTTCTTCCAAACGCGGAATCGTAAATGTGCCCGAGGAGAATAAGCAGGCGGAAATTTATGTAAAGGCCATGCATACAAAGACGCCCAGCATTCAGCAGAATGTCGGAAATCTGTCGGGAGGCAATCAGCAGAAGGTGCTGCTTGCGAAGTGGATGTTTGCGGAGCCGGATGTCCTGATTCTGGATGAGCCGACGCGAGGCATCGATGTCGGCGCGAAGTATGAGATTTATCAGATCATCAACGATATGGTCTCACAGGGAAAGGCTGTCATTATGATTTCCTCTGAGCTTCCGGAGCTTCTGGGTATGTGCGACCGGATCTATGTCATGAATGAAGGAAAAATGGCGGGAGAGTTTTCTGCTGATGAGGTTACGCAGGAGAAGATTATGAGCGCGATCCTCAAGGACAAGAAATGATATCATATCGCAATTCTATCGTTATGGAGGCTATCAAATGAAAGTTAGTGCATTCTTGAAAAAATACACCATGGTCTTCGCTCTGGTCATCGTATTTATTTTCTTCACAGCCCTGACCGGCGGACGGCTGATCTACTCACAGAATATTTCCAACCTGCTTCTGCAGAACGCCTACGTCCTGATCATGGCCTGCGGTATGCTTTTGTGTATCCTGACCGGCGGTAACGTAGACCTTTCCGTAGGTTCTACACTCTGCCTCTCCGCGGCGGCAGCAGCCAAGATGCTGGATCTCGGCGCGGCTCCCGGACTCGCGATTCTGATTTCTATGGTAATTGCCGCAGTCATTGGTCTGTGGCAGGGATGGCTCATCGGATATATTCATATCCCGCCGTTCATCTGCACGCTGGCAGGCATGTTCCTGTTCCGCGGAATCGCGCGTGTCATTTTGGATTCGAAGACCATCGCAATCATGAACCCCGGATTCCTGAATCTGTTCACATCCTACATTCAGATTCCCGGCGTTGACAGCAACAAGAAGTGTATTTCCGCATTGATTGTCGGAATTATTATTTCGATCGCGCTTACGATCTTCATGATTACGAACCGCGCGAAAAAGGCCAAAGAAGGATATCAGGTGGCAACCATTCGTGCAACGATTATCCGTATCGTAGTATTTGATGTATTGATTATTGCATACAGCAGCCGTCTGATGGGATACAAGGGAATTCCGGTGATGGTTCTGTGGATTTTGGCGGTTGTCGTTATTTTCGCGTTCCTTACAAGCCAGACCGTGTTCGGCCGTTACTTCTACGCAGTCGGCGGAAATGAGAAGGCCACCAAGCTCTCCGGTATTGATCCCCGGAAGGTATACTTCTGGGCATACTTCCTGATGTCTATACTCGCAGGTCTCTCCGGACTTCTGGTCGGAGCGAGAATCGGATCGGTAGACGGCAACATGGGCAACTCCTATGAGATGGATGCCATCGCATCCTGCTTCATCGGCGGCGCTTCCGCATACGGCGGATCCGGAACAGTTCCGGGAGTCATGGTCGGAGCCATCCTCCTCGGCGTCATCAACATGGGTATGTCCATCCTGGGTCTTCCGGATCAGTACCAGTACATCGTCAAGGGAGCAGTACTCCTCGCGGCAGTTATCTTCGATGTTGTATCCAACCACAAGACAGGAAAATCATAAAGCTTCTAAAATTATAAAGCTTTTAAAATCATATAGCTTCTAAAATTATAATGTTTTTAAAAGCATAACTCTTCTTTAACAAGACAGGTGTCATGTGCTCTAAGTGACTTTTCCATCATGAGTTTTGTCATGATTCAGGAAAAAATCACTTAGAGCATTTTTAGTGTATAAGCTCTTCGAAAACGCAGACAGGACTCGTCGCACGCGAAGCGCGCGTAAGAGACTGGATGCGATTTCGAAGGCAACAGGTATAAGCACGAAGTGACGCGTAAGCGGCACGAAAGTGGTTATACCTGCAGGATTGCGAGAGTGCGTAGCACGGAGCAATCCGCAGCTTATACACGTTGCGCCGTCCTGCTTGCGGCGCATGGAGCGGTGTGAAACACCGCGAGAATGCTCATACCTGTTAGCGGCACGAAAGCTGCGAAGCAGCGAAGTGACGCGGGGACTTATACACGTTGCGCTGCCCACATGCGCAGCACGGAGCAATCCGCAGCTTATACACGTTGCGCCGCCCCGTCTCGGCCCATGGCGGTTTATTTCCGGAGGGACAGTTTGAAATGTCGAGACAATACCCGGAAAATGATGTAATATAAAAACATAAGAGTCTGCCGTTTTTTTGCGCAGAACGTTCATGAGAAAATGAATTCTTTCGCGCAGTCTGAGGGAGGTGCGCATGGATATTGATGATATGAAAATTCCAATGGAGGTCCAGCCGAGCTGTGTGGTAGGCATCGGTGCCTCGGCGGGCGGTCTGGAGGCGCTTCAGCAGTTTCTGACATTTCTTCCGAAGGATACCGGCATGGCATTTGTCATCATCCAGCATCTGTCGCCGGATCACAAGAGTCTGCTCGGGGAGATTCTGAGCAAGTATTCCGCGCTTCCGGTGCAGGAAGCCAGAGACGGTATGCAGGTAAAGAGGAACAACATCTATCTGCTGCCTCCGAAATATAATATTGAAATTACTTCAGACGTTCTGCATCTGAAGGAGTACAATCATGCCCTGATCAACCATCCGATTGATATTTTCTTCCGGTCGCTGGCAATTGCGTATGAGAACCGGGCAGTCGCGGTGATCCTGTCGGGCACCGGATCGGACGGAACCAACGGCATCCGGTCGATCAAGGAGCAGAACGGCATGATCATCGTGCAGAATCCGGAGACGGCAAAATTTGACGGCATGCCAAGAAATGCCATTGCGACGGGGTTCGTGGACCTGATTCTGGGACCGGACGCAATCGCGAAGGAGATGGCACATATCTCCTCCTCGATCAATCTGTCCAACGGGAAGATGCAGCTGACGGACGGAGATCTGATGTCGCAGGTATTCTCGATTCTGAAGAGCGTCACGAACACGAATTACACCTATTACAAGCAGACGACGATCCTTCGCCGGATCGAGAGGCGGATCGTGGTAACGCACTGCAGGAACCTTCAGAGCTATGTCCAGTATCTGCAGGAGAATCAGGATGAGGCAAAAACGCTCGCCAAGGAGGTGCTGATCGGTGTTACCTCCTTCTTTCGGGATCCCGAGTTCTTCGAGGTGCTGAAGCAGCGGGTGATCAAGGACATCGTGCAGAACGGGAAGAAGTCAGATCAGATCCGTGTGTGGGTGGCGGGCTGTTCCACCGGTGAGGAGGCGTATTCCATCGCAATCCTCTTTGCGGAGGTCATGGAGGAGCTGAATCTTCGCAGAGATGTGAAGATATTTGCCACAGATCTGGATGCGGATTCGATCACCTTCGCAGGAAGGGGTGTGTACGGAGAGAATATTATCGAGGATGTCAGCGTCAGCCGTCTGAGCCGCTTTTTTACAAGGAAGGGCTCAAAGTATGTGGTGAATCACGATATCCGGACGATGATTGTGTTCGCACAGCACAATGTATTTCAGGATCCGCCCTTCGGCAGGCTGAATCTGATCAGCTGCCGGAATCTGCTGATCTATTTCCAGTCGGTTCTTCAGAAAAACCTGTTCTCGATCTTTCACATCGCGCTGAATGACGGAGGATACCTGTTCCTGGGAAAATCGGAATCGGTGGGGGAGTATTCGGATGTCTTCCGGACCGTCTGCTCCAACGAGAAGATCTTCATACACAACGCCGCCGGCAGAAAGCCCTCCCATGCGAGAATCCCGTACTCGATGCAGGGGGTGGAGGATAATCTGGAATTGCCGGACAACATCCGCAGTCATGGAAAGAGCGGCGCCGAGTACCCGGGCCGGGAGCTGGACACGAGAGTCCTGGAGGCTCTGATGCCGGCCTGCGTCGTGGTCGATACGAACAATGAGCTGAAACATTCCTACGGAGACTGCAGCAGATTTCTCACGATTCCCGCGGGAACCGCGACGCTCGATATTTTTCTCCTGCTGCGGCAGGATCTGAAGATCGCCTTTTCGACCGCGCTGAAAAAGGCGCGGGTTACCGGAAAGCGGGTGGCCTATGACCACATACCGGTAAAGCTGGATAAGGAACCTGAGAATATCACGGTTGTAGCGCTTCCGGTAACGGACAAGACCGGGGCGAAAACCGGCTACACGGCGGTCGCCTTCATCCGCTCGGACCGGAAGGTCACGGGACCTGTGGAAAAATATGATATCGACACCGCGGCGGCGAACCGGATCTCGGATCTGGAGAAGGATCTGCGGGTTACCCAGGACAGTCTTCATCAGACTGTGATGGAGCTCGAGTCCGTGAACGCGGAGCTGCAGGCCGCGAATGAGGAGCTTCTGACCTCGAACGAGGAACTTCAGAGCTCAAATGAAGAGCTGCAGTCGGTAAATGAAGAGCTGTATACCGTGAACTCGGAGTATCAGTCCAAGGTATCCGAGATCGCGGCCGTCAATAACGATATGGCAAATTTCCTGTCCACCACGCTGATCGGAATCATGATGGTGGATCGGGATATGAATATCCGCAAGTTCACGGAATATATCGCCTCGGAATTCAACGTGGCGGAGCAGGATGTCGGAAGATCGCTGCAGTACATCGCGTACAATTTTTCCTCCATCAACCTGATGGATCTGTCCCGGAAGGTTCTGAATACCATGGAAACCGTGGAATGTGAGACGACATCTGTGACCGGAAAGACCTATCTGATCCGCATCGCGCCGTACCGTGTGTCGAAGGAGCAGGAGGATGATCCGGGTTCCGAGACGGAGAATCTGAAGGGTAATACCGAGAAGAACAAGCGGAACGCGGGAAAGGACCGGGAACAGAAGAAAAATCTCAGAGGACTGGTCATTACGTTTGTGGATCTCACCAAGCAGATCAACGACGAGCAGCAGCTCGAAGAAATCAGCGAAGCACTGCGGATTGCCGCGAAAACGAGTCAGGAGAAGGAAAACTTCCTGTCCCGAATGAGCCACGATATGAGGACACCGCTTACGACGATTCTGGGCCTTCTGGAGCTGACGCTCACAAAGGAGAAAATGTCGGATCCCGTCCGTGAGAATCTGGAGAAGATGCAGAGTTCTGGCCGGTATCTTCTGAGTCTGATCAACGAGGTGCTTGAGACGAGCAAGCTGGATGCCGGAAAGGTAGTCAGCGAATATGATGTGGTGCATGAGAAGGAAGTCTTCGAAGAGGTGAACACGATCATCGAGGAAAAGGCCAGGAGCGCCGGAATCCATTATCACTTTGAGATCAGCAACTGCAGGAACGAAGTGATCATGATGGACGTTGATCATGTCGCTAGAATTCTGGTGAACCTTCTGGGAAATGCAGTCAAATTTACCGAGAAGGGCGGAGACGTCTCACTCGTGGTAGATGTCGTTTATCTCGCAGAGGGACGGGTGGAGCACACCTACCGGATCAAGGATACCGGAATCGGAATCAGCAGGGAATTCCTGCCGAAGATGTATCTGCCGTTCGAGCAGGACAGTGCAGCTCAGTCAAGGAACCGGGAGGGAACAGGTCTGGGTCTGTTCATCAGCCGCAGGCTGATCAACCTCCTTGGGGGAACGATTGAATGCAGGTCCGAGGTAGGAAAGGGCACGGAATTCACCGTGAAGCTTGCCTATGATGTCGCGAGCGAGGACCAGAGGAAGCTGATGCGCCGGGCGGAGAAGAAGGACTACGATATCAGGAACCTGAAGGGAAAACGGGTGCTTGTGGTTGAGGACAATCAGATCAACGCGGAGGTCATCATGCACATTCTGGAGTGGAACGGGCTGGTGGCGGATCATGCGGAGAACGGCAGAAATGCGCTTGAGAAATTCAAGGCGTCTCTGAAGAACGGTCCGAAATATGACGTTGTGCTCATGGATCTACGGATGCCTGTGATGGACGGCTTTGAATGCGCCCGCAAGATCCGGGAACTGAAGAATGGATGGGCACAGAAGATCCCGATCATCGCGCTGTCGGCGGATGTTTACGACCGTGCAGATGAGGAGTGCTACGAGAACGGAATGAACGCGAGAGTGGCGAAGCCGATCGACACCGGAGAACTGTTCCGCGTTCTGGAGCGTGAGATGATAAAGGACCGGTAATTCATGTGGTGACCTTGAGACCCATCGGAGCAGAAATGTGTAAGCTCATTTGCAAATGGCCGGAGCAGGGTAATGGCAGCTCATTTGGGAATGGCCGGAGCAGAGTGCCGCAGATTCATTTAACATGGATGTGCGGAGCAGTCAAGTTGGCAATTGTTTCGTTTCGGGCGTTATGTTATGATAGTGGCAATGCCTTTATGCATATTGAGACGCAGACATGATCCGTATAAAGATTGTGACGCGGGCATGATCCGTATAAAGGCTGAGACGCGGGCATAGCCCGCATAAAGGTTAACGCGAACAGGGAGATGCATCCGGCCGGCTTGCGGCCGTGTGCGGCAGGCGCTGAGACAGCGGGACAGAATCCGCGAAGCGCGTTTTATCTGTTTTTTCAAGGAGGAATCAGAAATGATCAACTGGAAGAATCTTGATGAGCTTGCTTCTTATGGGGAGCTGCAGAAGGTAGAAAAGGTGAACCTCGCAGAGGTTATGTCTGGTGAAAGCGGAGCGCAGCGTGTGAAGAGCTGCAGCATTCCGATGGCGGAAGGCCTTTCCTACAATTACGCGGCAAAGGCTGTGGACAGCAGGGTGCTGGATGTCCTTGTGAAGCTGGCGGATGAGGCGCAGCTGACGGAAAAGTATAAAGCCCTCTATAACGGAGAGGTAATCAATACAGGAGAGAAGAGACTGGTTCTCCATCATCTGACCAGAGGACAGCTCGGAGATGCCGTTGCAGCGGACGGTGTCGACAAGAGAGCTTTTTATGTGGAGCAGCAGAAGAGAATCGCAGATTTCGCGAACAAGGTACATGCGGGAGAAATCACAAATGAGAAGGGCGAGAAGTTTACCACGGCGGTACAGATCGGTATCGGCGGAAGCGATCTTGGCCCGCGCGCCATGTACATTGCCCTGGAGAACTGGGCGAAGAAGACCGGAAACTTCAAGATGGAAGCAAAGTTCATCAGCAACGTAGATCCGGATGACGCAGCAGCGGTTCTGGCTTCCACAGATGTGGCACATGCGATCTTCATCCTGGTATCCAAATCCGGTACGACTCTGGAGACACTGACCAACCAGTCCTTCGTCATGGACGCACTGAAGAAGCAGGGCCTGGATCCGGCGAAGCATATGATCGCCGTTACCTCCGAGACATCTCCGCTGGCAAAGAGCGACGATTATCTGGATGCGTTCTATATGGATGATTACATCGGCGGACGTTATTCCTCCACCTCCGCGGTAGGCGGCGCTGTTCTGTCTCTTGCGTTTGGTCCGGAAGTCTTTGCGGATTTTCTTGAGGGCGCGGCAGCCGAGGATAAGCTTGCGACAGAGAAGGATCCACGGAAGAACGCGGCGATGCTGGATGCGCTGATCGGCGTATACGAGCGCAATGTGCTCGGGCTTCCGGCTACGGCGGTTCTGCCGTATTCCCAGGCACTTTCCAGATTCCCGGCGCATCTTCAGCAGCTTGATATGGAGTCGAACGGCAAATCCGTCAACCGTTTCGGAGAGCCTGTCTCCTATGTGACCGGGCCGATCATCTTCGGAGAGCCGGGAACGAACGGTCAGCATTCCTTCTATCAGCTCCTGCATCAGGGCAAGACGATCATTCCGCTTCAGTTTGTCGGATTCCGCAGCAGCCAGATCGGCACGGATGTGGAGATTCAGGGAAGCACAAGCCAGCAGAAGCTCTGCGCGAATGTCGCTGCACAGATCGTGGCCTTTGCCTGCGGCAAGAAGGATGACAACCTGAACAAGAACTTTGAGGGCGGCCGTCCGTCGAGCATCATCATCGGCGATCAGCTCTGCCCGAAGACGCTCGGTGCTCTGCTGGCACATTTTGAGAACAAGGTTATGTTCCAGGGCTTCCTGTGGAATGTGAACAGCTTCGACCAGGAAGGCGTACAGCTTGGAAAGGTTCTGGCAAAACGGGTACTCGCCCACGATACAGAGGGCGCACTGTCTGTGTACAGTGATCTTCTCAATATCTGAGATTGCAGCGTCTGTATACAGTGATCTTCTCGATATCTGAGATTGCAGCGTCTGTATACAGTGATCTTCTTGATAGCTGAGAACGCATTGTCTGTATACGGTGATTTTTATATCTCAGACGTTCTGGAAACTGTGAGACAGTGGAGGGAACGGGGAATAGTATTTTTTTACAGAAAGGTTCTGCAGCGTGAAGCTGCGGAACCTTTTTCGCACTGGAAAAGAACGCGGATTCCGGGATCTTTTTAAATATTTTGATCAGAAAGAACAGAAAATTAGCACTCGACACTTGACATGGCTAACAAATGGTGCTATTACATAATCGTAACAAGAAAGGGTTACATAAGATGAGCTGAAGGGCCACGGATACAGAGACCCGGAGCAAATCGGAAAACGAAAAGAGCATTAGAGAAAGGCTCAGAAGTTACATGCAGGGTGCTTGAGACGACATCCGGACATGCTTTTATGGTAAAAGGAGGTATGACTTATGATGTATTTACCAAGTTTGTTCGGAGAGGATATGGAAGATATGATGGATGATTTTGACGATGAATTCTTCGGAAAAAGAAATCCGGTGTTCGGGCGTCATGCAAAAAATCTCATGAAGACAGATATTAAGGATCAGAAGGATCATTATGAACTGGACGTAGATCTTCCGGGATGTAAGAAAGAAGATATTGCGCTGACACTCAATGATGGCTATCTGAATATTGCCGCTCAGAAGGGCCTCGGCAAAGAAGAGAAAGATAAAGAAGGCAAGCTGATCAGACAGGAGCGTTACGCAGGCAGTATGGCAAGAAGCTTCTATGTAGGTGAAGGCGTCAAGGAAGAGGACATCGGAGCAAAATTCGAGAACGGTGTTCTGAAAATTACAGTTCCGAAGAAGGAAGATAAGAAGGCGGTTCCGGAGAAGAAGACCATTGCAATTGAATAACGGCCGATGGAATTCTGGCTGTGTATTCTGTCATTACATCGGATGATCAGCCGGGAGGCTGATCGTTCGCAGGTATCAGAACCACAGCGTATATGGTATTCGGCGGATAATAAAGAGGTGCAGCAGAGGGAAATTTCTCTGCTGCATTTTTACGTCTCCCGTTCACGGTGTATATGGGGTTATAATAAAAATACAGAGACATAATATAACGCAGGGCTATAAAAGCACCGGGTAACGATAAAACAGCAATAAAAACTCAGGGTAATGATAAGGTATGTTTTTTAAGCGTGTGTTTCGGGATGAAATCAGGGAGAAAAGGATATGGGAGAGGACAGAGATTTCACGGATAATCGAAAGGAAGAGAAGCTGCTGACGGAGAGTCTGGAGAAGATGAACCGGGAGAACACGGAGCTGTGCCGCAGGATCCAAAAGGGTGATGTGTCTGCCCAGGAGGAACTCTGTGAGAAGAACAGAAAACTGGTAGATAAATATGCCTGGTCGTATCACAAGTATTATGGCAATGACCTGGATTTTGAGGACATTGAGAACATGGGACTTACGGGTCTTCTGCATGCGGCGGAGAAGTACGATCCGGAGAAGGGTGCGTCTTTCAGCACTTACGCGACTTTCTGGATTCGCCAGTCGATCGTCCGGGGAATCATGGAATCGGGATTTTCGGTCCGGATTCCGGTGCATGTGTTCTCGGCGGTATCGAAGGCATCTGCGATCGACAGCAGGCTCTCTCAGGAGGGGGTGGATGATCCGGACAAACGCAGGGCAATGGTCGCAAAGGAGATGAAGATTCCGGAGGAAAAGGCGGCGTACTATCTGTCTCTGAAGCAGGATTTTTTCACAATGCCTTCCCTGAACAATCCGGTCGGCGACGATGGCGAGACGGAACTGGGCGATATGGTGACCGGGGATGATCACCTTTCCGTGGAGGACGCCGTGGTGCAGTCGGACATCTATAATCGTCTGGATGAGATCGTAGGCACTTTGTCTGACCGGGAACAATATGTCCTTAAGCGCAGGTTCGGACTGGATGGAAATGAGGTGCAGACGCTGGATGAAATCGGAAAGCAGCTGGGAGTCACAAGAGAACGGGTGCGTCAGATCGAGGCAAAAGCGATCCGGAAGCTCCGCGCGCCAAAGACCATGCTGAAGCTGAAGGATGCGGAGTCGTAAGAAGAATTTCTGAAGCAGAAGTAAGGCGGAGAATTGCGTCACGAGACAGAGCAAAATGTGAGAAAATAAAAACAGAACATAGCACAGAAAAACAGAGCATCACACAGAAAAACCAGAAGATAACACAGGAAAAACAGAATAAACACAGAATAAAAAAGAAAAGGAGAATGCCGCGTGGGACATTCTCCCTTTCTTTTTTAAATGAGGGGGAGATAGTGAGTGGTTAATCAACTATCTGAGTAAAAATATACGTGGAAGTTGTGATTAAAATGTGGTGGCTGTCTAAAGAAAATATAAACTTTATCAATTTCAATTTGAGAGACCTGCAAAGCGGAGCCTTCCAGTATTCGGGGCAATCTTGCTTTTGGCAGCTTGATTTTCCTTCCGCATTCTTACTGCGGTTGGAGGGCCTGGTGTTGAGAAATCGACAGAAAAAATGTATAGTAAGATCAGATCCGATATCAGGGACAGATGGTATTTTCCTGAAGTGACGCGCGAATATACAGCCTGCTGAGCGGATCTTCCGGGATACACGCGCGGCTTGCAGAGTCTGCTGAGCGGATTCTCCGGGTGACAGGCGTAACTAACTGTTGAGTTTACGGGGCTTCCACTCCGGGGAATGATGAAGAAGAAGCTGAGAGGAACGGGCGATGGATGATTTTTGGGGATGCAGGCATGCACTGTGTCAATATGGGAAGAGACATGGAAGCTACGATGGTCTGGAGGAGATCTCACTGGACAAGGTCGGAGTAAGGGTAGAAAATCACTATTTTATGTATGGAGATTATGTTATCACCGTTGAGGAAAGCATTCGGGAAGCGGATTTGGCACGGTCTTACAGTGCCTGGATCTCGGAGGATTCCTATTCGGAGGTGCGGCAGTATGTGATCGGTTATCGTCCGCTTTCGGGATTTGAAAGAACAGGGCATGATTACCGGGAATTCATTCGGGAGTCTGTTCTTCAGGACAACAATATTCCCCGTGCGATCCGGAAGCTGAACGCGAAGCTTAGGCGTTTGAATGAGGAAACCTGGGAGAATGACGAGCGGGAGAATGAAGTATATCGTCTCTACGCTGCGCTCCGTGACACCAACGGGGATATCCTCGGATGCTGCCCGGTAGCTTTGATGGATTCCGAGGAGAAAGCAGGTGCGATTGGTGAGTTTCTGCGGTCTCATCAACTGCTTCCGGCAAAAGCGTGGGATTTATATCGGGCGTCGCGGGACGCATCGGTTGAATATCGAGCGGTGAGGCTGACCGAGGAGGATATTCCAGAGTACTGGTGCGGGACCGACGAGAAGGTCGTCTTCAGTGCCTGTCTGTTTCGGGACTGTAACGGGAGCCCGGAGGATCAGGAATTATACGGCATCAAGCCGGAGTGCAGGATCGACACTGCCTCCTCCCGTGGAACGGTCGCTTATGTCCGTGGAAGAGAACTGGCGGGTGAGATCTGCAGCCTGATGAATGTGATGTCGCTGTATCCCATTGAGATGTATACGGAATTTGATTCGCCGGAACATACGATGACTGCGGGCATCCGGCGGATCGGGCCCGGAGAGGTGCCGGAGGCGGAGGAAAAACTTCAGAACGGGATTGTGCTTGAGATCATATCGAGCTGGAGAATGTGAGAAATCCACAGATGTTTTTCTCGTTTGGGAAAACATCTGTGGATTTTATTTACGCGAACAGTGAGCCGCAGCCGAATGCGAAGTATTCGTGTGCGGCGAGCGTCGCGATAGCGAGATAAAACTCGCGCAGCGTGTTTTATCTCGTTCGTGGAAAGCGGAGCTGTAGACTTGCTTGTGTTTGAGGAAAGCGGGCGTATCCGTTCGCAGCTTCACGCGAAGAAGAGAAGCAGTCGGAACCATGCTTCACGCGAAGAAGAGAAGCAGCCGGAACCATGCATCACGCGAAGAAAAGAGGCAGCCAGAACCATGCTTCACGCGAAGAAGAGAAGCAGCCGGAACCATGCATCATGCGAAAAACAGAAGCAGATTGGATGCCGCGAGACCGATGAGGGATGAGGCGGCAATCATGAAAGGATTGCTTTTTTTCTTCATGAGAGAGAGATTCAGAACAATGATGCCGCAGGTTACGAGGAATACCGGAAGAACGGCGATGCCGATGGAGGCGGCGGTGTTGAGGCTGGTCTGAATCATTGAGCACATGACGCTGAGCAGAAGACCGGCGATGATAGGACGGATCCAGTGGCCGATTTTCTGAAACACGGTGATGTGCTCCACCGAGTTATAGGCATGATAGACAAGGCAGAATACAAGCCCGGAAGCAACGACGCTGCAGATGAACCCGGCGAATGCTACAGCGATGCCCTGGACGGGTGAACCGTTCAGATTGTAGCCGATATAATATCCCACGCCGGTGAGAATTTTGCTGAGAATCGATCCGGGCAGTACATTTGCTACAGGCACGAGGAGGGAATAGAATTCCCGGTAGGTGACCATGCCGGAGTTGACAAACAGGCCGTCGGCGACCGAGAGATAAGCGTCTCCTCCTCCGAAGGAGATGATAGAAGAAAAAAATCCCCGGATCAGATAGAGAGGTGTTTTTTCGGTCAGAAGGAGAGCGGGTAACGCGCAGACAGCCAGAAGCAGGAGCCAGGCGATGATCTCCTTCAGGAAATGCAGAAGATTATTTCTTCCGGAAAGCAAAGCTCTGTGCGCGCGCAGATCATCCCGGATGCTGAGAATCATTCCTGCGGCTGCGCAGAAGTACATGGCAGCCACCAGGACTCTGCGGGGAACAGCTCCCGGAATGAGGTGAGCATGGCCGGCACTGAGTGCGTACAGAACTACAAGAACGGCAGAAACCGCTGTTTTCCATGGGGTGTTTTTCCCTCCGGTGAAGAGGATCACGAAAAAAGCGAGCCCCAGGATCTGAATGGTAGAGAGTCCGAAGAGATACTTTCCATTCATAAAGGGGAGATTGCTGAAGGTTTTTCCGCATCCCAGAAAAAACACGGCAAACATCACAAGGAAGGTTTTCCTGGTGTTGCCGGAGGCTGCATTACGGGATTCCCGCAGGGTGTTGATGGCGTACAGAAGCAGCAGATAGCTGATAAAAGCACCGACACCGATGGAAAAGCACTGGATCTCTGTCAGGACCAGGCCATCGGCTCCGGACAGGAGCGCCAGAATCAGAACCGTCAGAAGCGAGCCGGGAAGCGCGAGCGCCAGGGCGGCAGAAAGCATCCCGGTGATTCCATAGGCGGAAAGCCCGAGACCTGTGGCGATTTCGATGGGAAGGGCTCCCGGGGTGATGCATGCCACGAGAGTATCCTTGTCGTATTCCTTCTGAGTTACCAGCTTTGCGTTCTCGACAATTTCCTTCTCCATGACAGGAATCAGGGCGCATCCGCCACCGAAGCCGAGAAAACCGATCTTAAAGAGCGAGGAAATCAGGGCCGGAAAATGCTTCCGGTTTCTCTTCGCCGCGGTCTTTCCGGTTTTTGCTTTCGTTTGTATCGTTGACATCGATAATCCTCACTATTTTTTGCATAATTTCACATAATTCCTATAGACATGATAGGAAATATATGCTATGATTCTACGATGAAACGGGTAAAAAATCAATAGAATAAAGACGAAACAGGAAAAAAGTCGAAATCAGCAGCCGGAAGAGAAACAGGAAAAAGTCGAAATCAGCAGCCGAAAGACAAAAAAGTCAAAGTCATCGAATCGTGGAAAGAAATATGAACAGGAGAATCGCAGACAATGGAATCGCGCACACGCACAGGAGTATCAAATGAAGATTGAACGAATCAATGCAGATGTACTGATTATCGGAGGCGGTACCGCGGGCTGCTATGCCGCGCTTACTCTGGCGGATCGGAATCCGGAGCTGCGGGTTGTGATTGCGGAGAAGGCAAATATCCGGAGAAGCGGATGCCTTGCTGCGGGTGTCAACGCCTTGAACGCATATATCACGAAAGGGCACACGCCACAGTTTTATGTAGACTACGCGCTGAAGGATGCGCACGGCATTGCGCGGGAGGATCTGCTTCTGACCATGAGCGAGAATCTCAATGAGGTGACCGCGAAGATGGAGCAGCTCGGGCTGGTGATTCTGAAGGATGAGAACGGCGAGTACGTGAGCCGCGGCAACCGGAACATCAAGATCAACGGGGAAAACTTCAAGCCGCTTCTGGCGGACGCGGTCAGAAAGCTGCCGAATGTTTCCGTGTACAACAATATTAATATAGTAGATCTTCTCCGGGATGAGAAAAGCGGCAGAGTTACCGGAGCCTTCGGACACGGGGTCAAGGAGGAAGTGATCTGTTTTTTCTCCGCGGATGCTACGTTGATTGCGACGGGAGGAGCGTCCGGCATCTACCGGCCGAACAATCCGGGATTTTCCAGACATAAGATGTGGTACAGTCCTTTCAATACCGGTGCCGGATATGCGATGGGAATTCGGGCGGGTGCGGAAATGACGACTTTCGAGATGCGATTTATCGCTCTTCGCTGCAAGGATACCATCGCGCCAACCGGAACGCTGGCGCAGGGAGTCGGCGCAAAGCAAATCAACGCCCTTGGTGAGGTGTATGAGAACAAATATGGGCTGACCACCTCTCAGAGGGTATGGGGCACGGTAGAGGAGAATAAGGAAGGCCGCGGACCCTGTTATCTCCGGACTAAGGGAATCAGCAGATCACAGACGGAGGACCTGGAGAAAGCGTATCTGAATATGGCTCCTTCACAGACACTGAAGTGGGTGGCGAGAGGCAAGGGACCGGATGAGGAGAACGTGGAGATCGAGGGGACGGAGCCCTATGTTGTCGGAGGACATACCGCGAGTGGCTTTTGGATCGACGACGGAAGACGGACAACGATTCCGGGACTCTACGCTGCCGGAGATGTGGCGGGCGGCTGCCCGCAGAAATATGTGACCGGTGCTCTCGCGGAAGGAAAGCTGGCGGCGCTGTCCATACTCAGGGATCTGAAGACTCTCCGGGCGAAGATGAATCCCTGTGAAGAAATAAGGGTGACCGTAGGAAAGGATTCTCACCATACCAATGAAAGTATAACAGAGGGCAGTGTAAGAGAGGGCAGTATACCAGAAGGCAGTAGAGCGGAAGGCAGAATACCAGAAGGCGGAATACCAAGAGGCGGAATACCGGAAGGCGGGGACGGCATCAACTCGTTGATATCTCCGGCGTGGGATACGCTCACAGATGCCCGGATCCGCAGCGCCGTGGAGGAGATTGAGTCGCACTACACCGGCGGACAGACGTCATCCGGATATACTCCGGAGCAGCTTGAGGCAGATATGCAGGAGGTTATGGACCGCTATGCCGGAGGAATCAGCGAAAGCTACGCGTTTACAGAGGAATCTCTTGCGGAGGCGGACCGGAGGATCGACGGACTGATGCGGAGAGCCGGGGAGATCCGGGTGAACCGTCCCATGGATCTCGCACATTATTTCGAGACGCGGGAGAGGCTCCTCGTGGCGAAGGTTCTGATTGCGCATCTAGGTGCCAGAAAGGAGACCCGCTGGCATTGTTTTGCCGAGAATGAGAGCCATCCCGACAGAGACGATGAGAACTGGCTGAAATTTGTGAATTCCGTCTATGAGGATGGCAGAGTTCGGATGATTTTTCACCCGATCCGGACCGGAATCCGTGATTTCACCGAAGGAAGCGGAGAACAGCCGGCAGCAGGAGCCGGGGAAGGGCCGGAAGCGGGAATTGAAGCAGAAGCCACGGAAGGACCGAAAGTGGGAATTAAAGCAGGAGCTGTGGAAGGAGCCGGTTGGAGACAGCTGTTCGGAGAGGAGGCGGCAAGATGAGTATTCGAATCAATGACAGGTGTATCGGATGCGGCCGCTGTGCCGATGTTTGTCCCGGGAGCCTGATTGATGTCATCGGGAAAAAGGCAGTGATGCAGTATCCGGAGGGCTGCTGGGGCTGCGTGTCCTGTGTAAAAGAATGTCCGGTTCGGGCCATTGAATTTTTCCTCGGAGAGGACATCGGCGGAGGCTCAGCCTACATGCAGGTGGAGCGGGAAGGAAAGCTTCTGAACTGGAAGTTTTATGATTCGGATCACCGGGAAAAGCCCATCCGCACCATCACCGTAGACAGTACAGATTCCAACAAATACTGAGCAATACAGATCAGGTCACAATGCGACCCGGTTATAAAGAATCAGGTCACAACGCGACCTGGTTATAAAGAATCAGGCCGCAGCACGGCCCGGCTGTAAACCATCAGGTTGTAAACCGATGAAGTCATACATCGACCAAGTCATAATAGGAAAGGATGAAATATCATGAGTAATCTTTCGCATCTGGACGCCCTGGAGGCAGAGTCCATCTACATTATCCGCGAGGTCGCGGCAGAGTGTGAGAAACCGGTCATGCTTTATTCCATCGGCAAGGACTCATCTGTCATGCTTCACCTGGCAATGAAGGCCTTTTACCCGGCAAAGCCGCCGTTCCCGTTCCTCCATGTCAACACGACCTGGAAGTTCAAGGAAATGATCAAGTTCCGTGATGAGACGGCGAAGAGACTGGGCATCGACATGATTGAGTACATCAATCAGGACGGCGTGAAGCGGGGAGTCAATCCCTTCGATTATGGGTCATCTTACACGGACATCATGAAGACGCAGGCTCTGAAGCAGGCACTGAAGAAATACGGATTCACCGCAGCCTTCGGCGGCGGACGCCGTGACGAGGAGAAGAGCCGCGCGAAGGAGAGAATTTTTTCCTTCCGGAACGAGGCACAGGCATGGGATCCGAAGAACCAGCGTCCGGAGATGTGGAAGCTGTACAACACAGAGATCCGGAAGGGAGAATCTATCCGTGTATTCCCGATCTCAAACTGGACGGAGGCAGATATCTGGGAGTATATCAAGCGGGAAAATATTCCGATTGTGCCGCTGTATTATGCTGCCGTGCGGCCATGCGTCGAGCGCGACGGACAGTTGATCATGGTGGACGATGACCGCATGCGCCTGAAACCGGGCGAGAAGCCGATGATGAAGAAAATCCGTTTCCGCACGCTCGGATGCTATCCTCTGACCGGAGGATTCGAGTCCGATGCCGATACACTTGACAAAATTATTGCGGAAACACTGTCTTCGGTAGAATCCGAGAGAACCACCCGGGTCATCGATAAGGACGGGGGAGAAGCCAGTATGGAAAAACGTAAGAGAGAGGGGTACTTCTGATGAGCGATCTTTTGAAATTTATCACATGCGGCAGCGTTGATGACGGAAAATCCACACTGATCGGACATATTCTCTATGACTCGAAGCTTCTGTACGCGGATCAGGAGAAGGCTCTTCTCCTGGACTCCAAGGTCGGATCCACGGGAGGCGACATCGATTACTCCCTTCTTCTGGACGGCCTGATGGCAGAGCGGGAGCAGGGAATTACCATCGACGTGGCATACCGCTATTTCACCACAGATAAACGTTCCTTTATCGTTGCGGACACGCCGGGACATGAGGAGTATACAAGGAACATGGCTGTCGGTGCCTCCTTTGCGGATCTCGCGGTCATCCTGATTGACGCCACACAGGGAGTTCTGGTGCAGACGCGCCGTCACGCGAGAATCTGCGCCCTGATGGGAATTCACTATTTTGTATTCGCTGTCAACAAAATGGACCTCGCCAATTACAGCAAGGAGCGCTTCGACGAGATCACCGAACAGATCCATGTGCTGGCAAATGAACTTCACCTCCGCAATGTGCAGATCATTCCGGTGTCCGCAACGAAGGGCGACAACATCACAAAGAAGTCTGCGAACATGCCCTGGTATGAAGGCCCGGCGATTCTCGAATATCTGGAGAATGTCGATGTGACAGAGAAGGGACACGAAGAGGGATTCTACATGCCGGTGCAGCGTGTCAACCGTCCGGATCATACCTTCCGGGGATTTCAGGGACAGATTGAGGCGGGAACCGTCCGGATCGGAGACGGGCTCACGGTTCTGCCATCCGGCGAGAAGGCAGAGGTGGAGCGCATTCTGATCGGAGACAAGGACGCCGAATCCGCAGACGAAGGTCGTCCGGTGACCATCTGCCTGAACCGGGAAATCGATATTTCCAGAGGCTGTGTGCTGGAGAAGGACAGCAAGATTGCCGTATCCAGAGTCTTTGACGCGACACTTCTGTGGATGGATGACGCAAAGCTGGCGGACGGAGAGGATTTCTTCGTTAAACTCGGAACCAAGAAAATCGGCGGTTTTATCCGCAGAATTTTGTACAAGACGGATATCAACAGCGGCGAGCAGGTCAAGGCGGACACGCTGGAGAAAAATGAGATCGCGCTCTGCGAGATCGTTCTGGATGAGGCGATTCCGGTGGATCTGTTCCGCAACCACAAGACCATGGGCGAGCTGATTCTCATCGATCGGATCAGCAATATGACGGCAGCCTGCGGTGTTGTGGAAAAGCTTGTGAATGAGGAGGATACCGGCGTGAGAATCTCCGGCGGAGATATCACCACAAGAGTGAACGTATTCGACGAATTCTTCTTCAACGAGAAGCATGACGCAATCGAGAATGTGGGCGTCGAGGAGAAGGAATACGAGGTTGGAGATTCCTTCCCGGTCAAGGGCGAAAGCTACGAGTACCCGAACTATTTTGACATTCTGGCTGTGGATTCCGGCGCGTACGTGCAGATCCGCGATGACAGAGTGGCTGAGGTCGGCGCCATCGAGAATTACAGATACACCGGACTTCCGGTTGTTAATGCGAACGGATTTGCGGTAGGAATCTCAAGTCAGAAGGATTTCGAAAACTTCCTGAAAGACCGGAAGAGTATGGACCGTCAGGAGTTCAATGCGAAATGGCTTACCTTTGAGACATACCGCCGTATTATCTTTACCGGTAATTCGTGGAGCATCTGAAACGATTGTTCAAATGAATCATAGCTTTTATGTTCCCGCCAGGCGCTTAGAGGGCCAGGCGGGATTTTTCTGTCTCTGAGTCTGACAATTGCGGCCTTTGATTGGCTGCGATTTTGCGAGAAACGATTGCAATTATGCTGGAACAATTGCGATTGAGCCGGAACGGCTGCAATTGTGTCAGAACGGACTTTACAAACAAAATGGCAGGTGTTACAGTTAATGCGATTGATAAATTTTTTATAAAATCTATCCGAAAATCTATCCGATGGATGGTTCGGCTTTTCTATTAAAAGGGGAAGGCTGTGGATCTGGCGGGTTAACAAAGAAAAGAGGTGGAGCAGATGGAAGGCTGTGATGGTGAAGGCCGAAGTCCTTATCACATACCGAAGGAATTGCAGATCTTGGGGAATGCAAGTCACAACGGGCAGCCGGAAGCTGTTCTTTCTTTTTGGTGCTTTTCATATCCTCTGTTTTTTTGAGTCTTTATTTCTGATCTGCAATTCATTTTCGTATACATCCAAAAAGACATTTAATTTCATACAAAACCGCAGCGCAGAGAAAATGTATCCGTGAAATTGTCTGAATGCCGGCTGAATCGGAGCATAGACCTGATTGGAGTGTCGGCTGAGTCAGAGCACAGATTTCAATTCTGATTTCTGTCAGGGCCCCTGGTGCAGGAACATTGCTGTCGAACGGAAGGTCTCCGGGGATTGCGTTAGGAACATCAGGTGAAACGCTTCGCCGGTATGAGCGTGCGCGAGAGCACCTGTGCATGAGATTGTGCGTGACAGGCGGCGCGTGAGGACGATGCGTGAGAGCAGCTGTGCATGAGATCGCGCGTGAGGATGATGCGCGTGAGAGTAACTGTGCATGAGATTGTGCGTGACAGGCGGCGCGTGAGGGCGATGCGTAAGAGCAGCTGTGCATGAGATTGTGCGTGAGAACGACTGGGCGTGAGAGGGGCTGCGGGTAAGGAAAGGAGACGGAATGAGCAGAGAGGAAAAAAAGACAGAGATGACTGCCACCGGATACGAGAAGGAAATTCTGGATGTCATCCGCAGCAAGAATTCTCCGAGAGTGATCCGGGACAGGCTGCAGGATTATCACGCGAACGATATCGCGACGGTTCTTCCGGAGCTGGATAAAAGAGAGCGGCTGTCGCTGTACCGCATCATGCGTACAGAGGATCTGGCGGAGATGCTGGAATATACCGACGAGGATGCCGAGGAATATCTGAATGAGATGGATCCGAAGAAGGCGTCTACGGTTCTGGAGGAGATGGAGCCGGCGACGGCAGCGGATATTCTGAAGAACAGCGATTCACAGCAGAAAAGAGCCTGGCTGGAGCTGATGGATCCGGAGTCCAGAGAGTCGATTCAGGTGCTGGCTTCCTACGATGAAGACACAATTGCGAGCCGTATGACCACCAATTTTGTCACACTGAACTGCAGTCTTTCCATCAAGGAGGCGATGAGCTCGCTGATCGAGCAGGCGGCGGAGAACGACAACATCTCCGTGATCTATGTGCTGGATGACGACGGTGTGTACTACGGAGCCGTTGATCTGAAGGATCTGATCATCGCGAGGAACGGAACGAGTCTGGAGGATATCACGGCCACAGCATATCCGTATGTGTATGCCGACGAAAAAATAGAAGACTGTCTGGAAAAGATCAAGGACTATTCCGAGGAGTCCATACCGGTTCTGTCGGACGACAACCGCATCCTGGGTGTCATCACCTCGCAGGATGTTGTAGAGGTTGTTGATGACGAGATGGGTGAGGATTACGCAAAGCTCGGTGGTTTGTCCGCGGAGGAGGATCTGGAGGAGCCGGTGAAGCTTAGCGTCAGGAAACGTCTTCCCTGGCTGGTGCTTCTCATGTTTATGGGGATCGGCGTATCTACGGTCGTCGGCCTTTTCGAGACAGTCGTCCAGAAGCTCACCCTGATCATGGCTTTCCAGTCTATGATTCTGGATATGTCCGGTAACGTGGGCACACAGTCGCTTGCCGTTACCATTCGTGTCCTCATGGACGAGCATCTGACCGGAAAGGAGAAGCTTCATCTGGTCGGAAAGGAAATGACCGTGGGATTTTCCAACGGCTTTATACTGTGTCTGGTTTCGTTTGCAGCGATCGGATTGTATATCATGGCGGCGCGGCACATGCCGCCGACTACGGCATTTGCAATCTCGGCCTGCATCGGTCTGTCTCTGCTTCTGGCAATGCTGATTTCAAGCTTTGTAGGAACCGCGGTTCCAATCTTTTTCAATCAGGTCGGGGTGGATCCGGCGGTTGCTTCCGGTCCGCTGATCACAACGCTCACGGACCTTGTCGGAGTTGTAACGTACTACGGACTTTCCTGGATCATGCTGGTCAATGTGCTGCACATGTGAGAGTGGTATGTGTCCCGCAGCAGAGAACTGTCGGGTGATATCGGTGGAGTTTGCCGGTGGACATCCGTGCGTACACTGGTAAGTTCAGAGAACTGTCGGGTGATATCGGTGGAGTTCGCCGGGCAATATCAGAGCGTACGCAGGTAAGATCAGTGAACTCGCGGGTGATATCGGTGATTGGCTGGTGCCAGCTGTAATTTTGCAGAGAGATATATGTGTCGAGAGGGATAAACAATGGATTTACAGGATTTCTACAATGGAGAGGAATTTAAGGCCTTTGAGTATCTGGGCGCCCAGTGCGGGAAGAAGAACGTGGTATTCCGCACCTATGCGCCGAATGCGGAGGCGGTTTCCGTGATCGGCGAGTTCAACGGCTGGACGGATACGCCGATGCAGAAGGTGGAAAACGGGCAGTTCTGGGAGGCTGAGGTGGATAACGCAAAGCCAGGACAGATGTATAAGTTCCGGATCTACGGCCCGGACGGGAACTTCATGGACCATGCCGATCCGTACGCTTTTTTTTCGGAGAAGAGACCGGGAACGGCGTCTGTAATCTATGACCGGAAGGGCTATGAATTCCATGACGCGGACTGGATGTGGACCAGAAGAGACCGCACAAAGGAACCGCTGAATATCTATGAGATGCATATGGGTTCCTGGAGGAGGAAGGACGACCCGGAGATCCACGCGAGGGAGCTGGATGAGGCGAAAGCGCAGGGGATTGGCATCGATGTCTCCGATGGGTGGTACACCTACGATGAGATTGTGGGCCAGATTATCCCTTATCTGATGGAAAACCATTACAACTATCTGGAGATCATGCCGCTGAACGAGTATCCCGCCGACGAATCCTGGGGCTACCAGTCGCTGGGATTTTTCAGCGCGACATCAAGGTACGGCAATCCGGACGGACTGAAGCGGTTGATCGACACCTGCCATCAGCACGGGATCGGCGTGATTCTGGATGTCATCACCGTGCATTTCGCGGTGAATGATTATGGTCTGTGGAAGTATGACGGAACACCGCTGTATGAGCATGCGTTTGCCGATAAGAGCACCAGCGAATGGGGCAGCTGCAACTTCAACCATTCCAGAGGTGATGTCCGGAGCTTTTTGAATTCCGCAAGTGAATACTGGCTTTCGGATTTCCATTTTGACGGACTTCGCTTCGACGCGGTGGGAAATCTGATCTACTGGCAGGGCAGCGAAAATCTCGGCAGAGACGAGAACGCGATTGTGTTCCTGCAGAATATGAACCGCGGATTAAAGAAGCTTGACGGGAATGTCCTTTTGATCGCGGAGGATTCTTCTGCCTATCCGGGCGTTACAAAGCCCGTGTCGGAGGGAGGACTCGGATTTGACTACAAGTGGGACATGGGGTGGATGAACGACACTTTGAATTATTTCCGCACCCCTCCGCAGAACCGTTCCGCAGAGTACCATAAGCTGACCTTTTCCATGCAGTATTTTTATAATGAAAAATATCTGCTTCCCCTGTCGCATGATGAGGTGGTTCACGGAAAGGCAACCATCATGCAGAAGATGGCAGGCGATTACGCGGACAAGTTCCCGCAGGGAAGAGCGCTGTATCTGTATATGATGACACATCCGGGCAAAAAGCTCAACTTCATGGGCAATGAGATCGGACAGCTCCGTGAATGGGACGAGAAGCGGGAGCAGGACTGGTTCCTGACGAAGTACCCGATTCATGACGCGTACCACAGACTGACGGTTGATATGAACGAGATCTATATGAAGCATTCCGCCTTCTGGCAGAAGGACTATGACCGTCTCGGGTTTCAGTGGATTGAGGCGGATGACACCAGCCAGAGTGTCTATGTGTACCGGAGAACGTCCGACACTGAGGGGATTCTGTGCTTTTTCAACTTCTCAAACGAGGAACAGACCTATTCTTACAGGCCGACAGGCGATGAGAATCTTCATCTGCTGATCGACTCGGACAATTGCATCTATAACGGCACAACACCGGAGGATAAGCTGGAGCGTCTGATTCGTGTGAGAAAAAAGAATGGAGCGGTTCCGGTTACTCTCGCTCCGTATTCCGCAAGGCTCTATCAGGAGGTGATGCCGGCGCTGGATCCGGACGAGAAAAAAGCCGGACAAGCCGGCAGGGCAGGCTCTTCGGGCAGCGCAGCAAAGACAGCAGGTCCGGCAGACGGCAGGACGAAAGTTGCTGGTCCGGAAAATGGAGGGACGGAAGCATCGGATCCGGGAGAAGGCAGAGCAAAGGAAGGGATTCCGGCAGATCGAGGCAAATCACGGCAGTCTGCGGGCAGGAAATCTCGGCGTACGCATTCCGGTCACGGAGAGAACCGCAAAGATAAGTAAGAAAAAGCAAAAATACGCAAGAAGGGACATTAATAGCAGAAATAAGAGCTGCCTACTTCAAATTAAGCATTTTCAATTTGGGGTAACATGCTTATAATGTGACCATGTACAGAGAGGTACCGATTTGTCGGTATCTCTCTTTTTTTACGCGAACAGTGAGCCGCAGCCGAATGCGAAGTATTTGTATGCGGCGAGCGTCGCGATAGCGAGATATAACTCGCATAGCGCGTTTTATCTCGTTGTATAAGCCCGGGGATGCATGCTGCGAAGCGGCGCAGTAACCTGGAGGACTTATATCATTCGTTCTGTATTCGATTTCGGGAGGAGAACATATGGATTACAGTATTACAGACACTTTATGGGTTTTTCTGGCGGCGATCCTCGTATTTTTCATGAATCTTGGATTCGCTTCCGTTGAGGCTGGCTTCGCCAGATCCAAGAACACGGTAAACATTCTGTCAAAGAACTTTATCGTCTTCGCGATTTCGTCTCTGGGCTTTATTCTTCTGGGATGGGGCCTGATGTTCGGGGGAACCGGCGGGTTTGTCGGAACCTCGCATCTCTGGGTTCTCGGAAACGCGGACCTTTCGTTTTATGACAATACGCTGACCAGTGCGGTTCCGTTCTGGGGCAAGTTCTTCTTCGAGCTTGTATTCTGCGGAACAGCGGCGACGATCGTATCCGGTGCCGTGGCGGAGAGAGTCAAATATGTGTCCTTCATAATTTTTTCCTTTATCCTGACACTGCTGATCTATCCGATCATCGGACACTGGATCTGGGGCGGCGGCTGGCTTGCACAGATCGGCTTCAAGGATTTCGCCGGTGACACCGTGGTGCATTCTCTCGGAGGATGGTCAGCGCTGAGCGGAGCTCTGATCCTCGGACCCCGTATCGGAAAATATGACAAAAATGGCAAACCGAGGGCAATCCCCGGACACAACATGTCTCTGGCGGTTATCGGACTTTTCGTGCTCTGGCTTGGATGGTTCGGATTCAACCCGGGCTCTACCCTGACCTTCCAGAACCCGTCAGATGTCATGCACATCCTCATGACCACAAACTCATCCGCCATCATGGCGGTTCTGACATCCACGATCACAGCATGGATCGTGATCGGCAAGCCGGACCTCGGCATGACGGTTAACGGATGCCTGGCCGGACTTGTAGGAATTACCGCAAGCTGCGCATATGTAACGGTTGGAGCTTCCATGATCATCGGCGCGATCGCCGGTGTCATCGTGGTATTCGCGGTCGGCTTTTTCGATAAGCTTCATATCGATGATCCGGTCGGCGCGTGCGCGGTTCATCTGTGCAACGGCGTCCTTGGAACGGTGGCGGTCGGCCTGTTCTCGTGCAGGGGAGTAACAACTCTTTCCACAGAAAACGGACTGTTCTACGGCGGCGGGTTCCATCTGCTCGGGGTAGAGCTCCTCGGCATTGTCGCAGTCGGAGCCTTCAGCTTTTTTGCATCGTTTGCGGTGTGGCAGATTCTGAAGCATACCATTGGAATTCGTGTCACGAAAGAGGAAGAACTTCAGGGTCTGGATATCGGCGAGCATGGAAACGTTGCTTATCCGGATTTCGCTCCGGCGACAGCTACTGCCTTCAATACGGAAATTGATGATGACGATGAGAGAAAATTCGGAAGCGGAAAGATTGCGGCTGCAATCGGCGGAAGCACACCGGCGGATCTGAAGAAGGCAGCAGGCGCGGAGGCAAGTGTTCAGGAGGCTGTTCCGGTCACAAGAGTGGAGAGAGCCGGCGCAAAGATCACGAAGGTGTCCATTGTGGCCAACCAGACACGGTTCGCGGAGCTGGAGGATGCACTGGAAAATATTGGCATCACCGGAATGACGGTTACCAACGTCTTTGGACACGGCATGCAGAAGGGACATTCGACCTACTTCCGCGGCGTACCGGTGGAGACGAGACTTCTTCCGAAGATCAAGCTGGATGTGGTCATCTGCAAAGTATCCTCTGAGGAGCTGATTGATACGGTTCAGAAGGTATTGTATACCGGCAGATACGGAGACGGAAAGATTTTCCTGTACGATGTCGAGGATGTCGTAAAGATTCGTACCGGTGAGCATGGATATGACGCCCTTCAGGATGATCCGGGAGCACAGGACGACTGACAAAGGGCGAGAAAGAAATTTTAATATGGAAAAGATCCCGTATCAGCGGACGATGGAATTTTCATCCGAAGATACGGGATCTATTATTTACGCGAACAGTGAGCCGCAGCCGAATGCGAAGCATTCGTGTGCGGCGAGCGTCGCGATAGCGAGATAAAACTCGCGCAGCGTGTTTTATCTCGTTCTGTGTCTATTGTTCTGCGGTCTTAATTCGGTGTTCTTAATTCTGTGTCCTTTCTCTCACTGCCGGCCTTGTCTTCTCCGTTTTCCGCCAGCTGGGCATAGTAGAAGTAGCGGTCCATGTAGATTTTGTGAGAAATTGTGATGACCGTATTGCGAAGCAGAATGTGCCCCTCGGAGTCATCGGTTGATGCCGGCGGAATTCTGTCCTCTGCCCCGGTCATGTGGTGCAGAGCCTCTTCCATCTTCTTGCGGAACTGCTCATAGGAATATTCCGTGTCATAATCTTTCTCCTGAATCGCAAGAAGAAAACGGATTTCCTCCAGCGAGAGAACGCATTTGGTAACCGCGATGAAGAACAGAAGGGCAATCTGCTCGCGGTAATACATCTTGTGAATCGGATTCGGTATCAGTTTATGCTTTACATAGTTGCTGACCATGGATACGGTCAGCGGATCATCGCGGATTGGATCCAGATAATCATTGATATATGCGACCACCTGCTTCAGATAGAGTCCGACGTTCGGAATCTGCGTATAAGCAGGCATCTGAAAATTGTTCAGACTTTCTGCAATCTGTTCTTCGCGTGTGGTTGGCATCTGTTTCATCTCCCGGAACTGAATATTCGTGCGACTGGACTTATTATGCATGCAGCTTTCTGTGCATGCTTCGCATGCCCAAAACTGCCTGCTTGACGACGGCTTTAATGGCAAACTGTATAAGTCCCCGCGGCACGAGAGCTGCTTCGCAGCTTCCGTGCCGCTAACAGGCATTCGCACTTCCGTGCCGCTTACGCGTCACTTCGTGCTCATACCTGTTGTCGTCGCTAATGTTCTTGCCCATTGGTGAGCAAGCTCCCCATGGGCCAAGAACATTGCGATTGGTAGTATAAAGCCAGCTGCTCCGTTGCTTCGCAACTCTCGCAGCTGCACATGTATGAGCATTCTCGCGTTGCTTCGCACCGCTCCATGCTCATACATGTTAGCGTCGTTCAAGCATGCAGCTTTCTGTGCATGCTTCGCATGCCCAAAACTGCCTGCTTGACGACGGCTTTAATGGAAAACTGTATAAGTCCCCGCGTCACGAGAGCTGCTTCGCAGCTTCCGTGCCGCTAACAGGCATTCGCATTCTCGCGGTGCTTCGCATCGCTTCGTGCTCATACCTGTTGTCGTCGCTAATGTTCTTGCCCACTGGTGAGCAAGCTCCCCGTGGGCCAAGAACATTGCGACTGGACTTATACAGTATATTTTATTCTATTGTGTGAGTCAAGTGAACCGCGTGTGCGGTTTTTGAAAAACTTGACAACGGGTATTTAAGAAACTATTATAGGGACAGAACTGATATTGAGGCAATGCGATACTTTTGCGCGGGAGGGTGGTGTGAGGGTGTCGTTTCGTGGCTGCGGGGCGGCTGCAGGGAGTGATTTATGCAGGAGAAGATTATTGTAATGGCGGACTCTTGCTGTGATGTCGGCAGGGATTTGCAGGAGAAGTATAACATCCGGGTTCTGCCTGTTCATGTGATTTATCCGGAGAGGGAGTACGAAGATGGTGTGGACATTGATCCGAAGACCATTTATCAGCGTTTTCCGGATGAAATCCCGACGACTTCTATGCCGTCTCCAGGGGAGATCCTGGATTTCCTGGAGAAGCTGAGAGAGGAAGGATATACACACTGCATTTCGGTGAATATCTCCGATCATCTGAGCGGGACGGTCAACAATGTGCAGGCGGTCGCCGGTGAGGTGGAGGGATTGACAACCTATGTATACAATACAAAGGATATCTCTTTCGGAAGCGGCGTATATGCGGTGTATGCGGCAAAACTGGTGAGGGAAGGAGTTCCGTTTGACGAAATCTGCAGAAGGATGGAGGAGAAACGTGAGGACTCTCATCTGATGTTCTATATGGACACTCTTGATTACCTGAAAAAGGGCGGACGAATCGGGAATGTCGCCTTTATGATCGCCAATGTGCTTCACATGAAGCCGATCATCGCCTGCGACCCGGACGGAGTGTATTATACCGTGGCGAAGATCCGCGGCGCCAGAAAAGGAAAGCAGAGAGTTATAGACGAAATCGCGAAGAGGGTGGGGGACAGGAAGTGCTGGCTGGCAGTCCTTCACGGAGATGATGAAGAGGAGGGAAAGAGGACGGTTGAGATGATCAGAGAGCGGATCCCTCAGGGAGAACTGATCTACTTTAACCAGATTAACGCCTCCCTTGCCGTGAACACCGGCCCCGGACTGATTGGAGTACTTGCCTTTGTGGAGCCATAAGCCCGGCCTGAAAGCCCCGCTGTTGCAGTTCAGCGGGAACAATCGTATAAAAGTGCACTAAAATATTTTTGAATTTCAGTAAATTTGTTTCAGGGCAGTGGCTTGACCGTGTGAATCAAACTGCTTATAATAAGAATAATGAAGCATTAAAGGATAACCGTCAGTCATCGTGGGGCTGGCGGTCTTTTTTTACAAGGATTCGGAAGCATGTGTGAGGAGAAGCTTTTTGACAATCCGAAAGAGGCGAGAGATGCGCTGTATTATTCGATCTATCCGGATCAGAACGGAAAGATCTGGATCAAGTTCTTCGGTATCTTTCGCTATGACTGGAATTTTCCATCCAAACCATGGAAGCTGCAGGAGTACTTCGGCGCGGACTTTGCGTACGAGGATTTTTTGAACATGACTCCCTCGGAGCTGCATGAGAACCTGTCTGAGATCAGGGATACGGTGGGAAACTTCTCAGATGAGGAGGTCCTGTACAGTATGAATCATTTTTTCACAACATACTGCATGCCTCCGGACGCAGGCAAGGTAACGAAAATGCCGCTGGATCATCTCACGGACCGCACGCCCTGCGGTCTGTATGTGACCTGATCAGGAATATTGTTCGGCGGAAAATTGTCGGGCCGCGCAAAATGATTTGCGGAAGACAATATTATCATATAGGTTTATTTCAATTGCTATGATTGGGAAAGGAAGGACAGATGACCGATTCGTTATATGATTTCGATATGGATGAGAAGATAGTATATGGAAGAAATCTTCCGGAAGCCTATCACAAGGCACTGCTGGCGCTGGATGAGAGCGGACGTGTGAACGACTGCCCGGACTGGAACTGCCGTCAGAAGGAGCTTTCCATGACCATGTGTGTGGCGGAGCCGCTCAGCGAGCCGATGATTTCAAAGTGCTTTATCGGCGGACCGAAGGAGCTGGAGCAGTATCGTCAGGAGATGCTGTACGGCATCCTGGATTTTGAGGTGGAAAAGGGAAACTGGGTGTATACCTACCATCAGAGATACGCGGACCAGATTCCCTTTATCGTGAGTGAGCTGAAGCGAAATCCCGGCAGCCGCCGCGCGGTTATGACGGTGCGGGACAAGCAGGCCGATATGGGAAGCGATGATCCGGCATGCCTGCAGCACATCCAGTATTTCATCCGGGAGGGCAGGCTGTGCTGCAAGGTTCTGTTCCGGTCCAATGATGCCTGCAAGGCTGCTTACATGAACGCGTTTGCTCTGATCATGCTGCAGAAGATGATCGCGGACGAGCTTGGTGTTGGCGTGGGAAGCTACACACACCGCGCGAACAGCTTCCATTGCTATGACAGAGACTTTGAGCTTCTGGAAGGATATGTAAAGCGCATTCGGAAATCCATCGAGGAGGACGACCCGGATGAAGTGACCTTCGATTACGAGGATGGCTGGGACGAGATGATGGAGGAGGCAAAGCCCGCCATCGCGGCACAGGTTGAAGAGCTGAAGCACAACTGAAGCGTAAGGGAAAAAGAAGCGGCAGCGGGAGAAGAATGAAAGCTTTAGCATGAACAGAGACACTGGATGCGGTATCCGGTGTCTTTATTTTTTATAGCCGGCTTCTCATCGCAGATCCATAATTCTGTGAAAAGAGGGAGTCCGCTTCTCAAAGGTTGTGAGCTCCCGGAAGCCGCATTCATATGCAATATCCTGTCCGGCTCTGAGAAATGCCCCGACATCTTCGGGACAGTGGGCGTCGGAGCCAAGCGTGAGAATCCGGCCTCCGCAGTCGTGGTACAGCTTCAGAAGTCTGGGGGTCGGCATGGTGGTCTGCATGGACTGGCGGAAGCCGGACAGATTCAGCTCGATCCCCCGGTCTCTGCGGATGATGACGCGATAAAGATTCTCGATCTTCTCGAGAAACTGTCCGATATTCACGGCGAAGCCTGCCTCAGCCATATAACGAAGCGGATAGGTGATGTGGCCGATGACATCATAATCATATTCAGAGGCATATGTCGTGAGAAGATCCAGATACTGATCATAGACCTGAACCGGGTCATGCTTGCGGAAATTGTAATAGTAGACATCCAGATCATTGTCCATCTGGTGCACCGATCCGATAACGAAATCAAGCTCCGGATGATCGGAGAGGAACCTGCGGCCTTCCCGGGGATTTGACATCGGCTGTCCCAGTTCGGCACCGATGACGACCTTCAGCTTTCCGGCATAACGGTCCTTTGCGTCCAGCAGGTCCGGATACAGATGGCCGCAGTCCAGGATATAGCTGTATTTCTGCAGATGAAAGATGTCCATATGATCGGTAATGGCAAGCTCCGATATGCCACGGTCAATTGCCGCCTGGCACATGGCGTCGATCGTCGCATGGGGAGCGCCATCAAAGGAAAAACAGGTGTGGGTGTGGTAGTCCGTGAAATACATGATTCAGATTCCCCTTTCTGTGCAGCGGAAGGCCGCCCGGCGCATGACGAAGGTCATGCGTGCGCATAGGCCATTCATCCATGCGGAGCATTTGCAATGTATGTATTCGTGATGCATGTATTCGTGATGTATGTATTCGTGCTGTATGTGTTTGTGATGCATAAGATTGTGATATCTGTATTTATAGCAGTTGTATTCCGTTCGCACAACAGTATAGCATGGATATCCGGCGGTTTGAGGAAAAATCCGAAAAAACAACTACTTGAAGTCAGATTCTGACGAGTTATTTTCGAAGGGATCTCCTATTATGTAAAAGATATTTATCGCACAAACACTTATCGCAGCACAAAGGGGAGAAACAGTCATGAAGTACATGAAACAGTTTGCGATCATTCTGGCAGTATCCTGCATCGGAGAGCTCCTGAATCATTTTCTGCCGCTTCCGTTTCCGGCCAGTATCTACGGTCTGGTGATCATGCTTATTCTGTTAATGACACACATCGTCAAGCTTCCGGATGTAGACGAAACAGCGACCTTCCTGGTGGACGTCATGCCGATGATGTTCATTCCGGCGGGCGTAGGCCTGATTACGGCATGGCCGGATCTGCAGCCGATCATCATTCCGATTCTCGTGATCACGATTGTGAGTACATTTCTCGTCATGGGAGTGACCGGAAAGGTAACCGATGCTCTGGTGAAGGGAACAGAGACCGGCGAAGAGAAAGAGCTTGCTGATGAGATCAGTGAGGATCTTGGGAGGATCAAATCCCTGCAGGAGGATGTCACGAGAAAAGAAGCTGCAAGGGTACTGGTGGAGGAAGAAGAATCCGAAAAGCCGTCCAGACTTGGTGAGGAACTGAGCCGGAGAGCTTCAAAGGACCAATTTGAGAAGAAGAACAAAACTGAGAACAGGTAAGAAGGAGAAAAGATCATGAATAACGTAATGCTGTGTTCTGCTACTATCGGTTTTGTCATCAGCCTGGTCACCTACGGATTCGGCGTCTGGCTCCATGACAAGACAAAGCTCGATATCATGAATCCGCTGCTGATCTCGATCGCTCTGACAATCGTGATTCTGCTCGCCTGCAAGGTAGATTACAAAAGCTACAACGACAGCGCAAAATATCTGAGCTACCTGCTCACACCTGCGACCGTCTGCCTGGCAATTCCGCTGTACAAGCAGATGGCTCTGTTAAAAAAGAACTTCCGGGCGATCCTGATCGGCGTCCTCGCAGGCTGCCTTACCTCCATGGGATCGGTACTGATCATGAGCAAGCTGTTCCGGCTCTCACACGCGGACTATGTCACCCTTCTTCCGAAGTCCATCACCACGGCGATTGGAATGGGAGTATCTGAGGAACTGGGCGGCGTCGTAACGATTTCTGTTGCGGTCATTATTGTCACCGGAATTATCGGAAATGTAATTGCTGTCGGAATGAGTAAACTCCTCTGCATCAAGAGCCCGATCGCAAGAGGGCTGATGTGCGGAACCTCTGCTCATGCCATCGGCACCGCAAAAGCTATGCAGATGGGAGAGATCGAAGGAGCCATGAGTTCCCTTGCCATCGTTGTATCCGGACTGATGACTGTCATACTTGCAAGCTTCTTTGCGATGCTGGGATGACCACGCAGGAACATATAATCGCACATCATCAGGATCATCAGGCATACTTGTTGCTCCGCTTCGGAATGCTTTTAATGTAAATCAGAAAATACAGATATCAGAAAAGACCTCACAGAACGCACCCATAAAGAGACGCAGAGGGACAAGCGGCACCTGGAAGTACAGAAAATTCTTTTTACAGGAAGGTATAGTTGATTACAAGCCCCGGCAAATCGCCGGGGCTTTCGTCATTCTGTCAGGCGCGGGTGAAGAATGGATTTTGGGTTAAGCATAAGACAGGACAATACTTTGTAACAAAAATGTAAAAAATTCCCATCACGCCGTTGCATTTTTGGGTGCCCTGTGATAGTATTGTAAAAGATTACAGAAAGTGTAACAAGAAGATTACAAAAATGCGCCTGAAGTTTTAAGCGCAGGGAGGTTATATTTTTGAAGGTCAGATTTAAGCGTTTACTTACAATTGGAATTGCAGCTGCCATGCTTAGCGCACAGCCGTTGCCTGTAAGTGCGGATGATTTCGACACTCAGATTCAGAATGCGGACAATGCAATCAGTGATCTGCAGAATCAGCAGGCAGAGACGAATCAGAATCTTACAGACATCCAGAATTCTATCTCCAGTATGGAATCCGACAAGCAGCAGATCCTTTCACAGATCGATGGATATGATCAGGAGCTTGTGATCACGATGGCGTCTATCTCTTCTCTGGATGATCAGATCGAGCAGAAGACGAAAGAGCTGGAGCAGACAACGGCTGATCTTGAGGAGGCAGAGAAGGATCAGGACACACAGTATCAGGCCATGAAGAAGCGGATACAGTACCTCTATGAGGAGGGCGGAGACAGCGGTTGGGCAAGCGTCATGATCGGAAGTCTCAGCCTTTCCGAGGGGCTTGATAATGTAGATAACACAAAGTCTCTTTATGATTATGACAGAGAGGAACTCGAAGCATATACCGAGACTGTATCAAAGGTTAAGACGCTGAAGGCACAGGAAACTTCTCAGAAATCTTCTCTGGAAGCTTCCAAACAGGAGCTGGAAGGCGCTAGGGAGAACCTGGAGTCTCTGAAGGCGGACGCGGAAGCAAAGGGAGAGGATCTGGATTCCCTGCTTTCGGATGCTCAGAGCAAGGCGGATGAGTATTATTCCCTGATCCAGGAACAGAATGCTCAGATTTCCGAGCTGCAGTCTCAGAAAGAAGCAGCACAGAATGCGAAGGCTGAGCAGGAAGCACAGCAGAAGGCAGCGGCAGAAGCAGCGGCGAAGCAGGCAGCAGAGCAGGAGGCAGCGGAGAAACAGGCTGCGGCACAGCAGGCAGCAGCACAGCAGGCGGCTTCTCAGACAGCAGACACATCCGCGGCGACCAGCGGATCATCCGCGACTACTTCTGCGGGAACAGACAGCTCTTCTGCAGATGCAGGTGCTGCAGACACGGGTACTTCAACTACAACTACGACAGACACAAGTACTGCAGACAGCAGTACCTCCTATGACAGTGGTTCTTCTGCTTCATCGTCTGTTTCGTCCGGGACCTCCTCCTCGGCTTCGACGGTGGGTGGAGTAAGCGGTCAGGATGTCGTGAACTATGCGCTTCAGTTCGTGGGCAATCCTTATGTATGGGGTGGAACTTCACTGACAAACGGATGTGACTGCTCTGGATTTGTTCAGCAGGTATACGCACACTTCGGTATTTCACTGAGCCGCACGACCTATACACAGGCGAATGAGGGCATTGCTGTATCATACAGTGAGATGCAGCCCGGCGACGTTATCAACTACGGAAGTCATACCTCAATCTATATCGGAAATAACATGATCGTTCATGCGGCGGATGAGTCTCTCGGCATTATCACTCAGAGCAATCCGGCATTTGAGCCGATTGTCACTATTCGCCGGTTCATCTATTAATCACGCATCGTACTCTCTGGAGCATGAAGATCCATAGAGATGTCTATTTCGAGTGGAGTATTTATTAACAGCCAGACAGGTATTTGATCCTGTCTGGCTGTTCTGCGTCGGATGTATCATTTATATCGGATACTGATTTATATATTTGCGGCATAGACTTTTTTACCGGTTGTAATTTATCAGTAATCCGCTATAATAAGAAAACAGGCAGATGATTATCAGTGCCGTCAGTTTGACGGACAATAGGAAATCAGGTGGAAAACCTGAGCGATCCGGTCACTGTAAGCAGCGAGCTAACCGCTGAATGTCATTGCATTGCATAAGGGAATGCGAGAAGGCGCGGGAAGTGTCTGAACTGCAAGCCAGGAAACCTGCTGATAATCCATAGAACCCGATTGTGCTTCCAGGGAAAGCAGAATCCTCAGAGAAATTTTCCGGACGAACAGAGCGTTCGTTTTCAGAATATTTCTTTTTGGCATGCGCTTTTCCGGTGCATGCTTTTTTGAGGCAAAAAACGGTCGGGTGCAAGTTTTGAAATGATCTGTTAAATATTTAGAAGTCAGTTAAACTGCATCTAAGGGGGAAGGTTCTTTATGAAGAAAAGAAATGGAAAACAATATCTGGCAGTGCTGCTTTCTGCAGGGATGGCTCTGTCCGGGGCTGTGCCTGCATGGGGCGAGGAAAGCCATCCGGTACAGGCGCAGGCAGAGCAGACTGCAGAGGAACCAGAGGAACAGAGTGTTTCTGCGGCCGTACAGAAGCAGTTTGAAAATGCACAGACAGTGGAGAATTCTGTGACAGATACATCTTCTTCTGCAGCAAAGGTTCCTGCTTCGTCAGCAGGAAGTCCTGACACGGCTGCTGCAGACAGCGCGGCAACAGGAACTGATGCGCAGGCTGAGGAAAAGACTACAGAAGTAGCTGAAAGTACGGAGGACTCCGGCCAGAATACAGGTAGAATTTCCGTGACTGCTGTTGCAATTAAGGACAGCCGGAATAAGATAGCTAAAAATATAGAGGGAAAAGATGCGCTTCTTCTGGTAGCAGGAGATGCTGAACAGGATCAGCTGACCGCTGAGATCACGCCAGCGGATGCAGCCGATCATACGGTCACATGGAAATCTGAGGACGAATCCGTAGTAAAAGTAGATGCAGACGGAAAACTGACTGCAGGCAGAGAAGGTACTGCAAAGATTACTGTAACGACCACAGACGGCGGGCGCAGTGCATCTCTGCTTGTAACGGTGCAGGCTGCCAAAGAGAATTCTTCTGCGGCAGATGGCGGAAAACAGGGATCTGCATCGGGGAAAGCAGAGGAAACACAGAAAACGGCAGATGACGCCGGAAATGATACAGAGGATTCAGACAATGTGCAGAAACAGGATGATTCCGCCTCTGTGATCTCTGGTTTTTCTACAGAAGGAGCGGAGGCGCTTCTGAAGGAAGAACCGAAGGTTCTGGCGTTAAGAAGTTTTATGATGGCTGCATCGGAAAAGGCCACTTCAGATGGAGAAAGCAGTTATGTACGGGCTTCCTATAATAACAGTACAGCGCTTGCAGATGGGACGTATCAGCCTGCAGACCAGAAAATGCCGACGAACTGCAAGGGAAAGCAAATACTTTCCTGCGATAAGATTCTGGTGAATAGCGGAAAGGCGTATGTGATACTGACCGCAACTTCCGGATTTACTACCTACTATGACGGAACTGCATCGGGAAAAGCGGACGCGGAGACGGAGAATACTTCGGCAGGATTCTATAAATTCAGCGGAGGACAGGTAACAGTTCCGGTTGCGCTGAATTCGGAAATGACATTTTCCGCTTATAACCCTTCGATGGGAAAATGGTTTTCTTATAGCTTTACAGTTAATCTGGAAAATACAGCACAGCCGGAATATGATAATACCACAACGCTGCCGGACGGAGATTATCCGGGAAATGATGAACCAATATCCACATCGGCGAATGGAATAAAAGTTTACTGTGATCAGATTGTCGTCAAGGATGGGACGGCAAAGGTTCATATTTACTTTACCAGCAAGAATTATTCTCATGTGTATATCGGCGCGGCGGCAGGTTATGAGCAAAATACAAAAAATCCGGAGAAAGTGGATGAAAAACTTGCTGCTCTCCTGAATGACAAGGTCAGGACAATTCCGACAAGCCAGGAGGTGATTAATGGTTCAACTGTAAGTGCGGCCTGGATTCCGGTAAAGCTGAATACGCCCATGACATTTTCCGGCAGAAATACCGGTATGACCGGGAAAGTTATATGGAAAACCTTTCCGGATATTACCTTCCGCGCCGAGGAAAAAAAGATGAACCTTTCTGTTTCCGTAAAGGATGAGAATGGTAACGCCATTCCCGCGGATGTTACCGTTGCGGAAGGAAGCCAGACATTCCCTGCGAAGGAGGGAAAATATTCTCTGACTGTGGGAACTGCTTACACCATTTCCGCGTCCGCGGACGGGTATGAATCTGCCAGTGTTTCCTACACAGCGGCGGACACTTCGGAAGATACGGTCATCCTTTCATTGAAGAAAAAAACGCAGGAAAGCGGCTTCCGGACAGGAGTGCTGACAATTAAAAAGACCCCTGCAATGTTTAAGATCGTTTCTGCCTCACTGGAAGGAACGGAGAATAATCGGAAGCTCAGAATTGCGCTGAACGGAACGTCCTATACACAGTTGTTCCGGGGATCTCAGGCGGATGCGGCAAAATCGGACAGCGCAGCCAGAATCGGTTATTCTGTGAATCAGAGCGGAAAATACGAGTTTGTGATTCCAGTGACGGAAAAAGACGGAACGTTTTCTCTGGCAGCGCTTTCCAAAAACAGGAACGCATGGTATGCGCGGACGATTACGCTGGATCAGTCGAATATGACTATTTCCTGTGAGGCTATGGACTGGCAGTCGGATCCCTATAAGCCTGTACCGGATGGAGCGGGAAAGCAGCAGGGAGGAAGCAGCGTACAGGGCGGCGGTCAGGGCAGCTCAGGTAATGGAAAGAAAACTATATCTGACAGTAAGGCAGACAAAACAGAAAGTACAAAGGGTGCAACCAGCGGCGGAAATGCAGTGGGTAAATACCGGTTCTCCTATTCCGGCGGTTCCGGAAGGGCAGTTATCTCCTGCAGTAAGGTGGAAATCGTAAACGGACAGGCATATGCGACGATTACCTTCTCCAGAGCAAACGGCGGCACGTCCAACTACACGGCGGTCCGTGTGGGAGGAAGAACCTATAACGGCTCCAACACATTTACCATACCGGTGAATCTGAATGGAAATACAGCAATCAGTGCTCTGACATCAGCCATGTCGGCGGAGCATTGGATTGATTATACCCTGTATATCGGGGAATCCGGCAGCAGCGAGACCGGAACTTCTGTTAAGGATTCCACAAAAGCACTGGATGAGAAGGCACCTGAGATAACCGGAATTAAGAGTATCGGGGAGACGGAAATTACTTATTCCGATAAACTGAAAATCTTTAACTATGAGAACGACATCCATCTGATTGAGGTAAATCTGATTGCGGACACCGCAAGAACTGATACCTCTGACGAGGCAGAACAGACAGATGAGAGCACTTCGGAGAGCGGGAAGACAAAATCGACAGATTCCCCAGAGAAATCTGTCGATGCAGAGACAGATAACGTGGAAGAATCCGTAAGTTCCACCTCTTCTGCGGCGAGTCCGGAAGAGAAAGAGGAGAAGCTTTACACCAATCCTATTGTAAAGTATCTTGTTGTTCCTGAGAGCCAGGAAATTCCTGCCGGATTGGAGAAGGATGTAATCATCATCCGTCAGCCTGCGGACAAGACCTTTGTCACGTCTCCGGAGGCGTTGAAAATACTGTCAGAGCTTGGCAAAACAGAGGATATTAAAGCCCTGGGTGTGGAAGATAACGATATCGAAGATGGATCCGTCCGTTCTGCGCTGGAAAAAGAAGACGGTGAGGATGGAAAGATCTATCAGGCGGGCACCTATGATAAATGGGATCTGAAAACACTGATTAAGCAGGAAACGAATTTCGCGATAGAGTCCTCGAAGATCCTCCCGAAGGAAGAAAAGAACGCGGATGAGGATATGAAATCCTTTGAAAAGCTCGCCTCTCAGGCGGTTCAGATGGACATGGCCATGTTTGTGGACAGAAGCGCAGATGAGAAGAATGATCTTGCAAAGGCAGAATGGTACAAGGTATACGGGATTATTTTTGATGCGCAGGATCAGGCGGAAGAATTATATAAGAAAGCAGTGGACAAGGCTTCAGAGCAGGAGAAAAAAGAGGCTGTTGAAGCGCTGAAAGCGGAGAAGAGTACAGAAAAATGAAGAACAAGAACATATTTCTGAAACAAGGGATTCCACTGCTTCTGTCAGCGGCAATACTGCTGTCCGGATGTGGCGTTTCTTCTGGTGACACCGTTTCTGTGGGCTCCGGATCGACACAGAACAGCCCGGCATCGGAAACAATGGAAGATTCAGGAAGCACGGTGTCCGTATCCGGGGGAGAAACGGTTTCTGCAGTTTCTTCCTCAGAGGATACCGGGATATCTTCGTCGGAATCCACTTCTGCAAAAGCGGCAGAGGCAGAAACCACACTGCAGACGGTAAGCGATCCGGACAGCGCTCCGAAGATAGACGGACTGACGTACACCGGCACCATGGCGCTTCAGTATGCGACCTGTTTTAACGTATATTACTATGAGGGCGGCTATAAGTTGATTTCTGTTCCGAAGAGCGGAGATTATCTTCTGGTGCCTGACGGAAAGGAAGCACCGAAGGGACTGTCTGATGACATTACAGTAATCGGACAGCCGCAGAATATATATCTGGCGGCAACTTCTGCCATGTCTCTGTTCTGCGCGCTGGACAGTCTGAATGTTATTACTATGTGCGGGATCAAGGCGGATGACTGGACGATTGACGCGGCCCGAAAGGCTATGGAAGACGGATCCATTATTTTTGCGGGAAAATACAATGAGCCGGATTATGAAACTATGGTAGAGAAAAACTGCGATCTTGCCATTGAATCGACGATGATTCTGCATAACCCGGAAGTGCAGGAGATGATTGAGAACATCGGTATTCCGGTGTTTATCGACCGATCGAGTTATGAATCCGAAGCGCTTGGCCGCACAGAATGGATCAAGCTTTACGGAGCAATGGTAAATAAAGAGGATGAAGCGTTTGCTCATTTTGCGGAGCAGACGAAGGTTATTTCGGATCTGGAGGGAGAGAAGAACACAGGAAAAACGGTGGCTTTCTTTTCAGTGGGAACAGATGGCACAGTGACTGTTCGTTCCGGCAATGATTATATCGCCAACATGATAAAGGAAGGCGGCGGTGACTACATTTTTGCGGATCTCGACACCGGGGAGGACTCCAGTGTATCGGTCAGCCTTTCCATGGAAGAGTTTTACAATAAGGCCAACCAGGCGGATTATCTGATTTACAACGGAGCCATCGAAAACGGACTTGGATCGGTGCAGGACCTGATCGACAAGAGCAATACCTTTGCCGATTTCAAGGCTGTCAGGGATGGAAATGTATGGCAGGTGGGAAAATCCATGTATCAGGCCACGGATACCGTCGGGCAGTTTATCACCGATGTCCATCTGATGCTGACAGGAGGCGATGAGTCGAAGATGACCTTCCTCTCCAGGGTAGCCTCATAGTCAATCCCGAACGATCCGGCGCAGCACGGTCTGGTGAACGTGAATGATCCGGTATAGCACGGTCCGGTGAACGTGAATGATCCGGCCTCGTACTATACGTTTATTATCAGTTGAACCTGAACCGGAAAAGCTGCCGGGACCGGATCGGTGCGTTGCGGTCCGGGACAGAAAATGCACATATTGCAAGCATCACACTTTCATCACAATCTCATCAAAAATGAGACACAGAATTCACAAAATTAGATCACAGAGTTTCGATACTATATAAATCGTAAGGAAGATATACAGAACAAAGGGAAATTTCAACGTCGCAGGGTTTGATACGAAGCGGCTGAATATCGAATCGAATGGACATCGAATCGAATGGACATCGAATCGAATGAATATCGAATCCTATGAATATCGAAACGAAGAAATCAGGCAGGAATTCAAAAGCTCTGCGGACCAGGCGGCGGAGAATGGTGAAAGGGTGAATATTATGAGTGAATTCAATAACGGTTATTATGACAATAACAACAATAGCAATGGACAGAATGATTTTCAGCAGAATGGGAACGAGAATAAGAAGCTGAACCGGAGGGAACGCCGCAGGCTGGCAAGGGCGGCAAAAAAGAACGGGAGCGGGCACAGATGGGGCACGGTAATCGCCAGCGCACTTGTCTTCGGACTGATCGCGGGAACCGTAACCTATGGTGTAAATGCCGGAGCCTCGGCATTGAATACAACCACTTCTTCAACGTCATCGTCTGCCGCGACACAGACCGCTACACTGACTAAGGCTTCGGATTCCGGCGAGAACAGCACATCGTCATCCTCCTCTTCAAGTGGCGATCTGACTGTCTCGGAGGTGGCGGCAAAGGCAATGCCGTCCATGGTTACGATTTCTACCATGTCGGTAGAACAGATGCAGAGTTTCTTCGGCGGATCCCAGCAGTATGAGGTGGAAGGCGCAGGAACAGGAGTTATCGTCGGAATTACGGATGATGAGGTTCTGATTGCTACCAATAACCACGTCATCGACGGCGCGACGACGATTTCTGTAGGATTCTCCGATGATTCTGTTGTGGAAGGCCAGATCAAGGGCACGGATTCGGACAATGATCTCGCACTGGTAGCAGTCAAAAAGAGCGATCTGAGCGATGATACACTCGGCCAGATCAAGGCGATCACCATCGGGGATTCCGATGATGTACAGCTTGGAGATCAGGTTGTCGCCATCGGTAACGCTCTCGGATACGGACAGTCTGTCACCTCCGGATATGTGAGCGCTCTGAACCGTGATCTCAGCTTCTCGGATGGAAGCACGACGACGCAGTCAACCGGTCTGATTCAGACCGATGCCGCGATCAACGCGGGCAACTCCGGCGGTGCTCTTCTGAATATGAAGGGTGAGCTGATCGGTATCAATGAGGCGAAGAGTTCTTCCTCGAGCGGGGAAGCTTCCGTCGACAACATGGGATACGCAATCCCGACGGCAAAGGCGGAGTCGATCCTTGAAAAGCTCATGAATGAAACCACAAAGACGACTTACAGTGATGATAAGAGAGGATATCTCGGCGTTTCCACGGCGGATGTAACCGAACAGTACGCTCAGGTATACAGCATGCCGGAGGGCATCTGTCTGACGAGTGTTCCGGACGGAAGCCCGGCGGCAGAGGCAGGACTGCAGAAGGGGGATGTCATAACGGCGATTGACGGAACATCCGTCTCCACAACAGACGATCTGACGACGCAGCTTAGATATCATAAATCGGGCGACACCGTGACCATCACCTATCAGAGATCGGATAACGGAAAGTATACCGAGGGTTCTGTCAAGGTTACTCTGGGAAGCAAGAGCGATGTGGAAGCTCTTACCGGAGATTCCGGATCGGGAAGCATGGACAACTCCGGCAGCAGTTCCGATTCTGACAGCTCAGATAATTCCGGAAACGGCGGGTACAGTTATGGATTCGGATTTCCGTTCGGGGGCTGAATCATTTGATGCGGCATGAAGCCAAAAAGAAAAAAGTTCCAGAAGCCTGCAGGGGCCTCTGGAACTTTTTTTACGCGAACAGTGAGCCGCAGCCGAATGCGAAGTATTCGTGTATGGCGAGCGTCGCGATAACGAGATAAAACTCGCGCAGCGTGTTTTATCTCGTTGTGGTTTGTCCGGCTTTTCGAATGGAATCGCGCATCTGATTTGCCGGTCTGATGATTTTCAGACAAAGCTAATAATGCTAACCGATGATTTTCAGACAAAGCCAATAATGCTAACCGATGGTTTTCAAACAGAGTCAATAATGCTAAAATGGGGGCACGGAGTGCGGAGATGCTCCGTGCCCCGCAGGCGGGCACCACAATATGCATAAGCTACGGATTTCGCGCGTGACGATCCTGTCTGCGTTTTCGAAGAGCTTATGCAGTAAAAATGCAATGGCGCATAGGATGAACGGGAGGCAGACGATGCCTTCCGGACACTATGGGTTAGTTTTTTACAAGATTGGAGGAAGAAGAATGAATGGTGCAGAGGCAATGGTGAAGTGTCTGGAAGCGGAGGGCGTTACCAAGATTTTCGGAATTCCGGGAGTCGCGATTGCGCCTTTTTACGATGCGCTCTATGATGCGCCGTCGATTGAGCACATTCTGGTGCGTCAGGAGCAGGCGGCCGGTCATGAGGCGAGCGGCTATGCCCGCGTGTCCAGGAAGACAGCGGTCTGTGTGACCTCTTCCGGGCCCGGAGCGACGAATCTGATCACGGCGCTTGCCACCGCGTATGCGGACAGCATTCCGATCGTGGCGATCACCGGCCAGGTGAACAGCTCCCTTCTGGGAAGGGATGTGTTCCAGGAGGCGGATATGAGAGGCGCCACTGAATCTTTTGTAAAATACAGCTACCTCGTCAAGAATGCGGACGACATTCCGCGTATCTTCAAGGAGGCTTTCTATATCGCGTCCAGCGGGCGCAAGGGTCCGGTACTGATTGATATTCCATGTGACGTACAGAGCGCTGCCTTAAAGAAGGAATTTGTGTATCCCGAGGAGGTAAATCTCCGGGGGTACAAGCCGAACACGAAGGTGAACGCACAGCAGCTCTCGAAGGTGGTGACAGCCATCAATAAGGCGAAAAAACCGCTGATCTGTGTAGGCGGCGGAGTAATCCTCGGAAACGGGGAGGAGCTGGTGCGGGCTTTCTGTGAGAAGAATCAGATTCCGCTTGTGCATACCATGATGGGAATGGGAGTCCTTCCGAAGGCGCATCCGCTGTACTTCGGTATGCTGGGCAACAACGGCAAGCCGTACGCGAACCGCGCGGTTTCGAACAGTGATCTTCTGATTGTGGTCGGGGCCAGAATCGCCGACCGAGCGGTTCCGAAGCCGGAAAACCTGGAAAAACAGGTCAATATCATTCACATCGATATCGATTCTGCCGAGATCGGCAAGAATCTTGGCCCGACGATCCCGCTTGTGGCGGATGCGCGGCTTGTATTTCAGGCACTTCTGGACGCGGACATTCATGTAGACACGAGTGCGTGGCTGGAGCAGCTGGAGGAAATCAAGCACAGCACGGTTGATCATCGGAAGTTCAGTGATGCTCTTGTGAATCCGATGACGCTGGTGCAGCATCTGTCGGAAAAAATGGACGACGACGCGATTTATATCGCGGATGTCGGCCAGAATCAGCTCTGGTCGGCGGACAACTATATCATGAAGAACGGCCGTTTCCTGACGACCGGCGGAATGGGAACAATGGGATATTCCATTCCGGCTGCGATCGGTGCCAAGCTTGTCGACCCGTCCCGGCAGGTGGTTGCCGTATGCGGTGACGGTGATTTTCAGATGTCGATGTTTGAGCTGGGGACGATCGCCGTGAATAAGATTCCGGTGAAGATTCTGGTGATGCGCAACACATACCTGGGTCTGGTCCGCGAGCACCAGGAGAAGAAGTACCATAAGCGTTACTCGGGAGTGCAGCTGCATAAATATCCGCATTATGACAAGCTTGCGGAAGCCTACGACATGGATTATTTTTACGCGGATTCCAATGAGACCCTGGACAGTGAGCTCGACCGATTCCTGGCGTGCCCGGGGGCGTGCATTATGGTCTGCGAGATTGACTCCGCGAACAACACAAATTAAGGAGGGCGCGAAAAATGAAAGGTATTTTTTCCGTACTGGTAGAGAATAAGGACGGCGTGCTCTCCGGAATTTCCGGTCTGTTCGCGAGAAGGGGCTATAATATAGATAGTCTTGCCGTAGGTGAGACGGAGAGAAAGGATGTCTCCAGCATGACAATTGTGTCTACCGGAGATCAGAGAACGATTGACCAGATCGAGAAGCACCTGAACAAGAAGGTGGATGTCATCAAGGTGCGCCGGCTGGACGAGCCGAGGTGTGTGGAGCTTGAGACCATGCTGATCAAGGTCTCCTATTCCCAGACCAACCGGTCTTCTCTCATTGAGATCTGCAGTGTCATGGGAGCAAAGATTCGTCACGTAGCGCCGAAAAACATGGTGATCCTGATTACGGATGAGCCGGATACCATCAATGAATTCATTGAACTGGTGAGAAGCTTTGGAATTCTTGAGCTTCAGCGGACCGGCGTTATTGCGATGTCGAAGGGCTGAGCAGAACTTAGGAATTCTTGAGCTTCAGCGGACCGGCGTTATCGCGATGTCGAAGGGCTGAGCAGAGCGGAGGAAAAAATGACGAAACAGGCATTTAACCCGTATTTACCACTGGATGAATATGTTCCGGACGGTGAGCCGCATGTATTCGGAGACCGCGTGTATGTTTTCGGTTCCCATGACAGGGCAAATGCCGCCACCTTCTGTGCCAGGGACTATGTCGGGTGGTCGGCTCCCGTTGATGACCTCGGAAACTGGACCTGCGCGGGGACGATCTACAGCGCGAAACAGGATCCGCTGTACAATGCAGGGAAAATGGCGTACATGTACGCACCGGACTGCGTCCGCGGAAAGGATGGCAGATATTATCTGTATTACTGCATGGCTGGCTACCGCGGAAAGGGTGGTTACAGCAACCCGGTCAGCGTTGCCGTGGCGGATGAGCCGAACGGACATTACGAGTATTTGGGCATCGTCCGAGACAGCGAAGGAAACCCTCTGACAAAATATGTCTGCTTTGATCCGGCGGTTCTGAACGACGACGGCGTGATCCGTCTGTATTACGGAACATACTACGGTTTTTCGCACAGAATGCCCTCTGCGGCGGCGCGGAAAATCATGGAGAAGCTGTTCGGGCGCACGGCAGAGGAAATCCGCGCGGTAAAGGGCGAGGTTGACGGCGCCTGCATGGTGGAACTGGAGGACGACATGCTCACGGCCAGGACGGAGCCTGTGAAGATTGTCCCGGATGAGTTTGCGAAGAGCGGGCATCCGTTTTTTGAGGGAAGCTCGATCCGCCGTGTGAAATACCGGGTGGCGGCAGAAGAAGAGTCGTCAGCGGAAGAAGAGTCGTCGGCGGGAGAAGAGATGCCGTCGGAAGAACAGCTGTCGGCGGGAAAAGATACGTCGGCAGAAGAACAGCTGTCGGTAGGAAAACAGACGCCGGCGGATGAACTGTCCCGAGCGGAAGAGGCCGGAGTGAGGAGTGAAAGCGGAAAAACGGTTCGTGACACGGATTATGAGATCCGGAAGATGTACATTTTTGTCTATTCTTCGAGACAGAATCACGAGCTGTGCTATGCCACCAGCGAATATCCGGATCATGGCTTTACGTTCCGCGGGACGATTATTTCAAACGGCGATATCTACCTGGATGGAAGGAAGCCGTCCAAAAGGCTTAACCATACGGGAACGAACCATGGAGGCATCGAGTACATCAACGGGCAGTGGTATGTCTTCTATCACCGGCTGACGAATATGAGCGATTACAGCCGGCAGGGATGTGCGGAGCCGATTGAGGTTCTGGAGGACGGCACGATCTGTCAGGCGGAGATGACCAGCTGCGGTCTGAACGGCGGTCCGCTGAAGGCGGAGGGCACCTATCCGGCGGCGATCTGCTGCAATCTGACAAACGGGAGAATGCGGCACGGATCGAATGCCGTCATGGACTATCACGCGCCGAGAATCATGTGCAGCAGAATTCCCGGGACGAAGGGAAAGAAGCAGGAAACGTATGTCGGCCGGATCAGCAGAGATACGATTATCGGCTACAAATATTTTCAGTTCGATGGCGAGGAGGTTACAATCACCGTTACGATGCGTGGACGCGGAGACGGCGTCCTGTACGTGATTACGGGTGACGATGGAGAAGCCGCGGCAGAGATTGAAGTGAGCGGAAGCGGAGAATGGAGGAAATACAGTACCTCCTGGGAACAGGAGGCGGGAACCGCGCCGCTTTATCTGACTTTTGAGGGGAAAGGTCAGTTTGATTTGCTTGAATTTTCACTCGGCTGAAAAAATATACAGCATAACAGGAGGAAAAGAATCGTGTATATCACATGTCTTGATGTAGAAGGAGTACTGGTACCGGAGATCTGGATCGCTTTTTCAAAGGCGAGCGGGATTCCGGAGCTGAAGAGAACGACCCGGGATGAGCCGGATTATAATAAGCTGATGAATTGGAGGCTTGGAATCCTGAAGGAGCACGGACTTGGTCTTAAGGAAATACAGGATGTCATCGCGACCATAGATCCGCTGGAGGGCGCACGTGAGTTTCTGGACGAGCTGCGTTCCTTTACACAGGTCATTTTGATTTCGGATACGTTTGAGCAGTTTGCGGCACCTCTGATGAAGAAGCTGGGCAATCCGACGTTGTTCTGCAACACGCTGGATGTGGCGGATAACGGGGAAATCACCGGCTTCCGCATGCGCTGCGAGCAGTCCAAGCTGACTACTGTGAAGGCACTGCAGTCTATCGGATTTGATACGATCGCGAGCGGAGACAGCTATAACGATCTGGGAATGATTCAGGCCAGCAAGGCAGGCTTCCTGTTCCGAAGCACGGAGAAGATCAAGGCGGATCATCCGGAGATTCCGGCTTTTGAGGAATACGGTGATCTTCTTCAGGCAATCCGGAAGGCTATGGCTGAGTGAACGTTCACATTTTGTGGATAACTTGTGGACATTGTGGATAAATACCGGAGTTATGAACATCGATTTCGGGTTATCCACAGAAAAAGTACAAAATCAGGTGGATAACGTATATGATCCGTGAGGTTGATATTGAGGATATCTGGGACGGGCGGTTTTACCGGGCGGAGGATGAGGCGCCGGTCGGATGCGGGGATTGCAGCGGGTGTTCAGACTGCTGCCGTATGACCGGGGATTCGATCGTTCTCGATCCGCTGGACATGTACCGTCTGACCTGTGGACTGGGCAGAAGCTTTGAGGATATGATCGAGAAGGAAATTGAAATCCGCATTGTGGACGGGATGATCCTTCCGAATATCATGGAACATGACGAAGCGGATCCGTCCAGGGAGGACGGGTGTCCGTTTCTGGACAGCAGCGGACGCTGCGGAATTCACGAGATAAGACCCGGGTTCTGCCGGCTGTTCCCGCTGGGGAGATATTATCGGGATGAGGACCGGAGCTTCCGTTATTTTGTGCAGAAGGGGGAGTGCACAAAGGGCGGTTCTTCCATGGTGAAGGTATGTGACTGGATCGGCGTGCCGGAGGAGGAGACGGGACGATATGAGGCATATATCAATACCTGGCATTTTTTCCTGAAGGATTTGAGTGCAAGGATCGGCATGCTTACGGACCGGAGCAGGGATCAGGTGACGCGGTATGTGCTTCAGATCTTCTATGTGATGCCGTATCAGGTCGGGACGGATTTCTATGTGCAGTTTGACCGGAGAATGAACAGGGCGCGGGAGGGGCTGGCACCGCTGCTTCGGTAATATTTTTGAAGGGAAGCGTTTGTCATGGATTCTTTTTATCTGTCGCATTACTTTGATTTTAAGAATGCGGGACCCTTTTTTCTGGTCTCGTTTCTATGTCTGGCCGGAGTTCTGGCTGTCATTCTGGTCGCGGCGCGCGCGCAGACCGGTTATCATGGCAGGAAGGACGCGCTGAATATGGATACCCGGACGCTGAAAGCGGTCCGGAAAACACATTTTTCTCTGATTGAGAGTTTTTACGAGATGGTGTTCTCGAGTACGGCTGTGCTGCTCTTCCTGAGCGTATACTATTTACTAGACGAGTACTGGTCGCCGCTGTCACAGTACTGGTTCAAGTACAGGGATATTCTGCTGCTGGTCTTCATTCTGCTTTCGGTTCTGGTTACGAGCTGGTTTGACGTGGCTCTTGTTCGTCTTACGCATATCAAGTCGGAGCAGAAGGCATGTATCCGGCTCTTAAGCTCCTTCTATATCATTTTGATTCTGCTCTATATCAAGGTGATCTACCAGGACGACAACTACGACACGCTGATCCAGTATTTTCTCCTGCTGGCAGCTGGCCGTTTCCTGTATTTCGATTTTACCTGGGACTGGTTCAAGGAGACGGTCGCCGGTCTGTGGAGAAACTTGCCGCTTCTGGGGTTGATGGCAGGGTATTCCGCGATTGTATGCTGGTACGGCTTTAAGGTGGACTTTCTCCTGAAGTCGAACGGAGTGATCGTAAGTACGCTGATTGCCCATCTGTTCATGGATCTGTGCATTTTTGTCATGCACAAGACCAGGCTTCTGCGTTTCTTTATCCCGTCAGACGCGGACAAGGATGCGGCGCTTCGCGACGCGCAGGAGTCCGTCAGCCGCAGAGCAGGTGCGCAGCGCGCGGCGGACGCGGAGAACAGAAACTACGCGCAGCGGATGGGAAACGCGGAGAGCAGATACTATGCGCAGCGCGCGGCGGACGCAGAGAACAGAAACTACGCGCAGCGGATGGCGGAAGCCGCCGGAAATCGGGATCTGCGCGGTTATGACGGCATCGCTCATCGGACAGAGCCGGAGTCTCATCTGAATTACGCGCAGCGGATGGGAGACGTGGAGAGCAGATACTATGCGCGGCGCGCGGCGGATGTGGATAATAGAAACTATGCGCAGCGCGCGGCGGGTGTGGAGAACAGAAATTACGCGCAGCGGATGGCGGAAGCTGCCGGAAATCGGGATCTGCGCGGATATGACGACAAGGATTATCGGACAGAGCCGGGGGCTCATCTGAACTACGCGCAGCGGATGGGTTTGCGTCAGGACGTGCAGGATGTGGAAGAACATGAGGGCACACATATTATCCGGAACCCGGAAGAGCTCAGGCCGGAGGAAGACGAGATACACATCCCCGAATACAAGTTGGATGAGACGGAGCGGAATGCTCTTGCGCACGATGCCCGCATGGGGAATTCGAAGCATCTGAATTATTACCAGAGAAAGAAAGAGGAAGAATAAATGTTTGACAATGCGTCTGACCGTGTGCTGGACTTTATCCGCCGGTCACCGAGCTGTTTTCATGTTGTTGAAAACCTGAAGAACGAGCTTCTCGAGCATGATTATGAGGAGCTGAGGGAGGAACAAGGCTGGAATCTGAAGCCGGGCGGGAGATATTTTGTGACGCGGAACGGCTCGTCCATTCTATCTTTCCGGCTGCCGGATCTGTCGGAGGGCGGGATCAGGAGCGCTCATATCATCGCGAGTCACAGTGATTCGCCGACCTTCAAGGTAAAACCGTCGCCGGAGATCTGTGTAAACGCAGATGAGATCAAGCTGAATATTGAAAAATACGGCGGGATGCTGTGCAGTACATGGTTTGACCGGCCGCTTTCCGTCGCGGGACGTGTGCTGGTCCTTGTTCCGGGAGCAGAAGGAGGATCTCCTGCCTTCCGGATTGAACAGAGCAGGGACGGGGAGAAAGCAGGAACACAAGCTGAGAATTCTCCTGCCTTCCAGATTGAACAGAGACTGGTGAATATTGACCGGGACCTTCTGATGATTCCGTCTCTGGCGATTCACATGAACCGGAACGCCAATGACGGCACTGCTTATAATGTGCAGAAAGACATGCTTCCGCTGTTCAGTCAGAACGGCGACCGGGAAGGGTTCCGGAAGCTGATCGCCGATGCCGCGGGCGTTGATGAGGATAAGGGAGAAAAAATCCTCGGAGAGGATCTCTTTCTCGTGAACCGCACACCGCAGTCGGTCTGGGGCGCGGATCGGGAGTTTATCTCGAGTCCGAAGCTGGATGACCTGGAATGCTGCTACAGCTCCTTCCTCGGATTTGTGGATTCGGGAATGGAGGTCGGAAGTGGGACAGGAATCCTTGACATGCATTGTGTCTTTGATAATGAGGAGACGGGGAGCAGAAGCAAGCAGGGCGCGGAATCGACGTTTCTGCGTGATACGCTCGACCGGATTATGGACGGCCTCGGTCTCGGACGTGAGGATTTCCATCGTATACTTGCGAACAGCTTTATGGTATCGGCGGACAACGCGCATGCGGTGCACCCGAATTTTCAGGATAAGGCGGATCCGGTTCTGCGTCCGCGCATGAATCAGGGAATCGTCATCAAAAATCATGCCAATCAGCTGTACACCACCGACGGGGTATCCGAGGCGATTTTCCGCTGTCTGTGCGAGGCTCATAAAATCCCGTGTCAGGGATTTGTGAACCGGTCGGATATGCGCGGAGGTTCGACGCTCGGCAATATTTCCAATACGCAGGTGTCTATGAATACGGTGGACATCGGCCTGGCGCAGCTGGCCATGCATTCATCCTATGAGACCGCAGGTGCCAGAGATCCGCAGTATCTGGCCATGTTTTCGAAATATTTCTATGAGGAAAAGCTGCCGGAAATCCGGTGACGCTTCTTCCAAAGGGTATCCGGGTTTCGCGTCCGGTGCCCGGATCACTGCGGGACTATTTGCGGTGGAACAGGGCAGATTCCGTGATGATATGAAGCGAAGATTCTGCAGGGACATACAACAGTGGTTTTGGAGAGACATCAATGAGTGATTTTCTGGACGGGATCCGGAGTATGGAACAGCGGGGTGGTAGACATGGGAGAGCAGACAAGATTTTTTTCGGATGATACCAGAAGGGAAATAGAGAAGATACCGGTACAGATGATCATTCTCCGGCTGCAGCCGGACAGGATGTGCTGCGAGGCAGTCACGAACAAGCTTCTGGAATTTCTTCAGATCGACAGAGAGTGCGCGGAGGTATCCTTTGCCGGTCTGGATGATTTTCCCGATGAGTGCGGGTGGATGCATCCGGATGACCGGAAGCGGATTGATCATCTGTTTGCGGGGATGAAAAATTTCACAGAGCAGAAATACGTGTACCGTGTCCGGCTGAGACGGAAGAAGGATCCGGATTACCGATGGTATCCGGCTGAAATTTTCGGCAGAAATCTGGGTGAAAAAGGGATTCTGGTGTATTGCAGTCTGGTAGATGCGAGTACAAACGGGGAACGCCGCAGGCAGAAATCATCCGCGGAGAAGATGCGCAAGCTCCTGGTGAACAAGGTCCTGGAGACGACGCAGGACTGTATCTTCTGGAAGGATACGGACCGGCGTTTTGTCGGCGTCAACCGTGCTTTTCTGGAGTTCTACGGTTTTCCCTCTGATGAGGCGCTGATCGGAAAGACCGATGAGGAGATGGGATGGCACGAGAATCCGGAGCCGTTCCGCAGGGATGAGGAGAGAGTCCTGCGGGGAGAAAGCACGCTTCTGGTGCACGGGAAGTGCAGGATCCGCGGCGAGGAGAGGGATATCCTTGCGACCAAGGCGCCGATTTATGACGGAGACGCAATTATCGGTCTGGTAGGAAGCTTCATCGATGTGACCGAGGATTACAATCAGCGAAAGCAGATCGAGCGGCTCGGGGATGAATTGAAGGACGCGCTTCAGGCGGAGAAGAAGACAAATGAGAATCTGAACATGTTCATGTCCAGAATGAGCCATGAGATGCGCACACCTATGAATGCGGTGATCGGCCTTTCCAGCCTGGGCATGAAGGCAAAGGATGTGGATGAGGCCGTGGACTGTCTGCACAAGATCAATATGTCCGGACAGTATCTGCTCGGCATTATCAATGATGTGCTGGATATCGGCAAAATCGACAGCGGCAAGTTCCGTCTGTCGGAGAAGGAGACCCGTCTCGCGGATATCAATACGGCCGCAGATACGATCATCCGTCCCATTGCCAACCGGAAGAAAGTGAATCTGACCTACGATTTCAGCGGCGTTCAGATTCCGGAAGTTATCTGTGACCGGATGCGTGTGCAGCAGATCGTGATAAATCTGATGAATAATGCCGTGAAGTTTACGGATGAAGGCGGGACGGTCCATGTGGAGATTTCCGATCAGGCAGCAGGCGGGAAGGTGAAGCTGAAGATCGTTGTCTCGGACAATGGATGCGGAATGAGCCGGGATTTTCTCAAACGAATTTTTCAGCCATTCATTCAGGAAAACCGGGACCCGGTCAAATACGGCTCGGGTACCGGACTTGGCCTTTCGATCTCAAAGACTCTGGCGGAGCAGATGGGAGGCGGGATCACCGTTTCCAGCGAGGAAGGCATCGGGTCGGTATTCACGGTGACACTCATGCTTGGACTTCCGAAGAAAAATGCGGGGGAGAATGACAGCGGGGGCAAGGAAGGACAGGACACAGCCTCCTGTGACGGACGGGAGGAACGAGAGTTTTCCGCTTTGAAGGGAAAGAGAATCCTGCTCGCCGAGGACAATGAAATTAATCGGGAAATAGCACTGCGCATGATGAAACGTGCCGGCATTCAGGTCGACTGTGCGGGAAATGGAAGAGAGGCCGTGGAGATGGCGGAAAGCTCATCGCCAGGGTTTTACGCGGCGGTGATTCTCGATCTCATGATGCCGACGATGGGCGGCTATGAGGCTGCGGAGCGGATCCGTTCCTCCAGCCGGCAGGATCTGAGGACGATTCCGATTATTGCGATGTCTGCGGATATTTTTGAGGAGTCCGTGAACCGGGCGATTTCCTGCGGGATGAATTCTTTCATCACTAAGCCGCTGGACGCGGATAAACTGTTCGCGACGCTCATGGAAACCATAAATATACTCTGACATATCGGACAGACGGGTGCGGAAAGTGTATAAGCTGTGGATTTACTTCACATTTATTCATGTGATATAATAGATCAAATAAAAAAGATAACGGAAAAACCCACAGAGACCGATGATTTTGCTGTATAAGGAGTGCGAAGCACGAAGCAATCCGCAGCTGATACAGTGTGTGGCGCTGTTCACATCATGTGGCACAATTTATCGTATTTTTTTGCTGGATCCTCTGTTGACTCTGTACCGCTTTGCGGAGTCTGACATCATACATGGTTCCGTTTGACGGCGGTTTTCGGGACACATACAGATCGGCTATGGGGCAAGGGGGATAAATATGAATCCGGGTATTACAGATAAGGAAAAACAGAATCTTTTTGACAGCATCTTTGAGAATATTTATCAGGTTTTTCTAAAGATTGATCTTCTGACCGGAGACGGGGTGACACTTGCCGCAAAGGATAGTGCCTGGAAGGCCAGCACCGGTATGCGGTTCAATTTTGAAAAGATCATCTACACGTACATTCTCGACGTGTCGGCGGATGCGGATCCCATGAAGACATTGAACGAGCTGAAGCTGGAGAATGTCTCTGCGAGGCTGCAGGAGAGTCCGGTATATGAGGTGTACAATACCGTGCACGGAAAGGAAGGGCATCTGCGGGTTTGCGGATTCACATTCTTCCGCGGAGACGGAGACATCATTTATCTTGGGATCCGTGACGCGACCGGCGGTTTCAACGATGTGAACGCGCACATCCGGAAGCTTGAGAGGGCGCTGCAGAAGGCGGATAAGGAGAGCGATGAGAAGAATACGTTCCTGACGCTGCTGAGCAGAAATGTACGCACGCCGCTCTACTCCATTATGGGGCTCACCAGGGCTGCCGAGTCGGATCTCGGAAGCAATACTGCCTTTGATGATTATCTGCACAAGGTGTCCATGTCCGGAACCTACATGAACGAGACCATCAATGACGTGCTGGATCTCCGGAGAATCTCGAGAAATGAGATTGTCCTGAAAGAGGAGGAGATTTATCTCAAGCCGTTTTTTGAGGAGATACAGCGGATGATTGCTCCGTCCATGTATGAGAAGGGCCTGATCTTCCGGATGAACACGGAGAACGTGTCAGATCTGACGGTCATGGCAGATCATCACTGTCTGCAGCAGATTCAGCTGAAGCTTCTGCAGAGCGCGATCAATTATACCATTCAGGGCGGAAGAATTGACCTGGATGTCAGGGAGCTGTTCCGGACACAGGAGATGGTCACGCTGGAGTTCTCGGTGAGAGACCGGGGAATTGTCATTGATCAGGAACGGCTGAAGGTATTGTTCCAGCCATACGATTATCTGAAGAGCAAAATCGATTCCCATATCGGTTCCCTGGATATTGATCTGATTATCCTGAAGAGCTATGTGCGCGCCATGGGCACGGATACGCTTACGGCCGAGTCGGACGCTTCCAGAGGAACCCGCATCTCCGTCACGCTTACAGTTCCGCTGGCGGATGAGCAGTATGAAGAGCGTCCGGATTCACAGGAGATGGATTTCAGCGGGAAGAGAGTACTGGTCGTAGATGACAACGAGATCAATCTGGAGATTGTGCGCAAGATTCTGTACAGCAGGAACATCGAGGTAGTCAGCGCTAAGAACGGGCAGGAGGCCGTGGACCTGTTCCGCAGGGAAAATGGCCGTTATGACCTGATTCTGATGGACATTCTGATGCCGGTTATGGATGGCCTGGAGGCCACCCGCAAGATCCGGGCGATGCGGGATATTCCGGGCGCGGCGCATGTCCCGATCATCGCGATGACGGCAAATGCCTTCCGCGAGAATTTTGAAGAAAGCTTCAATGCCGGAATGGATGCTCATCTTGTGAAACCGATCGAGCCCGAGCGCCTGATCATGGTGATGTCGGATGTAATGGGCCGCAGGGAACAGGTCTGACGTGCGGTTCTGTCCGGCGGGAGGTGATGGTATGGATAAGCTGATCGAAGAATTAAAGAACTGGGGTGCGGATACGGATGCGGGCATTCAGAGGGTGATGAACGACGAGGAATTCTATCGGATGCTCGTCCTGAAGTTCGCGGATTCCCCTGAGTTTGAGACGCTGGAGGCTGCTCTCGACCGTGGTGACAGAAAGGCTGCTTTCGGTATCGCCCACAGCCTCAAGGGCGCCTCCGCCAACCTCAGCCTGACACCCTTCTACCGTGCGGTGGCCGCGGTTGTCGAGGATCTCAGAAAGTATTCCGGTGTTGGAAGAGAAGCTGCTGAAGAGGACACGGAACTCGAGCTGCATCTGCAGCAGTATCGGATGGAGAGGGATCTTCTGATGAGTCTTACGAGGAAGTACGTCGGCTGACCGGAAACTGCCGGTTAATTTGTGGTATATGCGGAGAGACGGAACCTACTGAAAATTAATTATTGAGATCCGTATCTTTAAGTGTTATGTTTCTTAATGTCAAATAAATCAGGTGCGGATATAAAGACAAGGGCGTCTTGCTTATGACATGGTCATGTGCGAGGCGCTTTTGTTTATACATTTTTTAGATTTCTGCTTGTTTTTTATTAGTTCTCTATTCGTTGCTCCGGCCTGAGATTTTGGATAAGGAGGCGGCTGATGAACCATTTGGTTGTCACAATAGGATGTGAGTACGGCGCCGGTGGTCCCCAGATCGGCAAGATGCTTGCGGAAGCTCTGAATATCGAATATTACGACAGAGATCTGATCGATAAGGTTGTCGATCAGCTGGGCGTGGACAAGGAGCTGGTAAAAGAGGCAGATACCAAGGCAAATGTCAAGTACAGCTTTGAGACAAGCCTGGGGCCGAGATACGCGAACCTTACCAATCGCGTGATCTACACGCAGTACGAGGTCCTTCACAATATGGCGGAGAAATCCTCATGTGTGATTATCGGCAGGAGCGCGAACTATATTCTGAAGGACAGGGATGATGTTCTGAATTTCTTCATCTATGCACCGAAGGATGTGAGAATCGGTTCAATCATGGAACAGGATCATGTTTCAAGGGACAAGGCGGAAGCCGAGATCGATTATTACGATGAGATGAATCATTCGAGGCATAAGTACATTACCGGTACATACAGAGGTGACAGGCGCGGAAGAGATCTGATGATCGACAGCAGCAGGCTCGGCTGGGAAAAAACCGCGAAATACCTTCTGATGTTCATAGAGATGCTTCACGAATGAAGGCCTGAATATCGCCGTCAAACGACAGGGCAGAAGCGAAGCACGGAGCAATCCGCAGCTTATATAGTTTGCGCCGCCCCGCTTGCGGGGCATGACGGTTAATTTAAAAATCAGAGATAAGAGATAAGAACGATGCGTGAGCTGCGAATGGCAGCAAAGTACAGCGGGAACTTATACGGTTGCAGATCCGCCTGCGTGTCATGGCAGGGTGGGAACTTATCAAGTTGCGATCCGCTTGCAGAGCATACGAATTCAATCTATGGAAGAAGGACAAGGGCGTCCGGACAGATATGTGTCTGTCTGGGCGCCTTTTCCTGTATTCGGACAGCACAATGAATCCGGAAAGAAAAGGAGGCAGGTATGGAGAGCAAAAAAGAATCGGAATTTACAAAGGTTTTCAGCGCGTGGGATATTCTGGTTATTGCATTCGGCGCGATGATCGGCTGGGGCTGGGTTGTATCTACCGGTGACTGGATCGAGAGAGGCGGAGTAATTGGCGCCGTTCTGGGATTCGTTCTCGGCGGTGTGATGATATTCTTCATCGGCCTTACTTATGCGGAGCTGACGCCCGCGATGCCTGAATGCGGCGGCGAGCACGTATTCAGCTTCAAGGCAATGGGTGCGAATGGCTCATTTGTATGCAGCTGGGCGATCATTCTCGGATACGTCAGTGTCGTATGCTTCGAGGCCTGCGCGCTTCCGACGATCATCACCTACATATATCCCGGATTCCTGAAGGGTTATCTGTATACGGTCGGTGGTTTCAAGGTATATGCATCCTGGCTTGCGGTTGCGGTTGCGATGTCGATTTTTATTACCTATATCAATATCCGTGGCGCGAAAACAGCAGCCGTCCTGCAGACGGTCCTCACTGTTATCATTGGAGGTGCGGGAATTCTCCTGATTGTGGCTTCGGTTATTACCGGAAGCCCGGCCAATCTGGAAGGTCAGATGTTTGTGGGATCCGGAAGCGGAATCGCGCGGAATATCCTGCGCGTGGCTATGATGAGCCCCTTCTATTTCATTGGTTTTGACGTTATCCCGCAGGCGGCGGAGGAGATCAATGTTCCGCTGAAAAAAATCGCCAAGATGCTTCTGCTCTCTATCGTACTTGCCGTTGCGTTCTATGCTCTGGTTATTTTTGCAGTCGGCTACGTCATGAATTCCGGCGCGATCGCCGCCTCTGCCTCCAGCGGATCCGGTCTGGTGACAGCGGATGCGATGGCAGCGGCGTTCAAGACATCGGTGATGGCGAAGGTACTGATCGTCGGTGGAATGTGCGGAATTGTAACGAGCTGGAACTCTTTCCTGATCGGTGGAAGCCGTGCGATGTATTCCATGGCGGAGTCCTATATGATCCCGAAGTTTTTCGGGAAGCTTCATGAGAAATACAAGACCCCGATTACCTCTCTGGTTCTGATCGGCGTACTCAGCTGCCTGGCACCTTTCGCGGGAAGAAAGATGCTGGTGTGGATCGTTGACGCGGGAAACCTTGCCTGCTGTCTTGCTTACTGCATGGTTGCGATGTCCTTCGTGATTCTGCGGAAAAAGTCTCCGGAAATGCCGAGACCCTATAAGGTAAAGCACTACAAGGTTGTCGGCTTTTTCGCCATTGTTCTTTCCGGTTTCATGGTGCTGATGTACATCCTTCCGGGAACCGGCGCTACGCTTTCTCTTCCCGAGTGGGTAATCGCAGGAGGATGGGGAGCGTTCGGAGTTGTTCTGTATGCGGTCTGCAAGGTGAAGTACGGCGAGAAGTTCGGAACTCTTGTCGATGTGGCAAATGATGAGCTGGATGCCGAGGCGGCGAGAGAACGTCAGGCAGCGGCCGGAATCGCAGCCGCAGAGGCGGGCGCAGAGCCGGCGCCGGCGATGGCATCAAAGACCATTTCTCCGGATTTCGCGAAAGCAAAAGCAGTCAATGCAGCCGGAGCCGAAATGCTTCGGGATGCTTCAGCGATTCCGGATACCTTCCAGTATTTCCTGCCGGTGAACCTCGTGTTCGGATATGGAAAAACAAAGGAGGCCGGAGCGCTGGCCGGGAAGTACGGACATAAGGCACTGATCGTCACGGGACGTTCCAGCGCGAAGAAATCCGGACTGCTTGACAGAGTCCGTGACAGCCTGCAGGAAGCCGGCCTGGAGACAGTTCTGTATGACAAGGTTACCGCGAACCCGCTCACCACAACGGCACAGGAGGGCGCGGACCTTGCAAAGCAGGAAGGCTGCGATGTGGTTGTCGGCATCGGCGGAGGAAGCATCATGGATGCCGCCAAGGGCATGGCATTCATGGCAGTCAATGACGGCGCGTTTGACGATTACATCTACAATCGGAGGTCGAGTGATCAGGCACTGCCGCTCGTACTGATCCCCACAACATGCGGAACAGGATCCGAGGGAAATGGTTTCGCGGTGTTCACGAACCCGGAAACCGGAGACAAGAAGTCGCTCCGCAGCCCGGCGATCGTTGCAAAGGCATCGATTGTAGATCCTGAGAATATGATGACGATGCCGAAGAAGGTGCTTGCTTCTGTCGGATTTGATGCCCTGTGTCACTGCATGGAGGCTTATACAGCCCGAAAAGCACAGCCCGTTACCGATGCGCTCTGCATGTACGCGATCCCGCTGATTGTCGGGAACCTGGTGGATCTGTATCAGGGAAAGGAAAGCAGAGAGGCATGGGAGGCAATGTCCATCGCCAGCACCATCGGCGGAATGGTCATCAATACCGCCGGAGTCACCCTTGCCCATGCGATGGAGCATCCGGTCAGCGGTTTGAAAAATGTAACACACGGCGTAGGACTTGCTGCCATCACGCCTTATGCGATTGCAGCTTCCTGGGAGGGAAACCGTTTCAAATATGGAAAGCTTTCGAGAATGCTCGGGGGCTACACGGCAGAGGATTGTGCCGAGAAGGTGCGCACCCTGCTCAGGGAGCTTGATCTGAACATCACGCTGGAGGATCTGGGCGTCACCGAGGGAGATATCCCGTGGCTGACGCAGAACTGCTTCAAGGTATCGAAGGCAAACATCGATAATAACCCGACAATGCTCGCCGAGGAGGATGTGGCGGAGATTTACCGGAAAGCTCTTCACGGAGAGTCGCTGAATCTCGCGCGTACCGCCTGAAACAACGGCATTGGTATTAATCTTTCTTTAAGAAGGCACGGACACGGGACAGTGGAATTTCCAGAGATCTCGTGCTCCATACCAGATATAAATGTTAAATATTTTTTTGTACAGGAGGAAAAGAAAATGGCATTAGCAGAAGATTTACCGAAGATTGTAACTGGTCAGGTTCCGGGACCGAAGGCAAAGGCTATTCTGGACAGAAGAGATGCGGCGGTTCCAAAGGCTCTGTGCGGCCAGACTTATCCGGTCGTTATCGAGCGCGGCGCAGGCCCGATCGTGAAGGACGTTGACGGCAACGAGTTCCTTGACTGGATCGGCGGCGTGGGCGTACTGAACATCGGATATTCTCATCCGGAAGTCATCGAAGCGGTCAAGGAGCAGTCCGAGAAATATTTCCACACAATCTTCAACGTCATCTGTCATGAAGGATATATAAAGCTGGCTGAGGGACTGAACAAACTGATCCCGTGCCGCGGAGATGTGAAGAAGACCTATTTTGCAAACTCCGGTGCCGAGTGTGATGAGAACGCAATCAAGGTTGCGAAATCCTATACACACCGCGGAGGCGTGATCTGCTTCACCGGTGCTTTCCATGGACGTACAAACCTGACGATGGCACTGACCGCGAAGAAGGCATTCGCACAGGGCATGGGACCCTTCCCGGCTGAGATCTATCGTGCGCCGTATCCGTACCTGTACCGCGCACCAAAGGGATACAGCGAGGAAGAGGCGATCGAATACTATCTGAACGGATTGAAAAAGGTATTCGACGAAGGAATCCCGGCAAATGAAGTTGCATGTATGATTGTTGAGCCTCTTCAGGGCGAGGGCGGATTCATCCCGGCTCCGATTGAATGGGTAAAGGCGGTCCGCAAGATCTGCGATGACAATGGAATCCTGCTGATCGCTGATGAGGTTCAGTGCGGAAACTGCCGTACCGGAAAATATTTCGCGTCCGAGTACTGGGCTGAGGCGGGAGCTGCTCCGGATATCGTTACAACCGCGAAATCCATCGCTGCAGGCATGCCGCTCAGCGCAATCACCGCAAGAGCAGAGATCATGGACGCTGTTCCGGCAGGAACCATCGGTGGCACCTATTGCGGCAACCCGGTTTCTGTCGCTGCAGGCAACAAGGTAATGGAGATCTATCTGAGAGATGACTTCCCGGCAAAGGCAAGACATATCGGCGAGATGATTATGGGAGGATACAAGGAGCTTCAGAAGAAATATCCGGTGATCGGCGATGTGCGTGGTCTTGGAGCGATGATCGGTATCGAGTTCGTAAGAGATCCGGAGACAAAGGAGCCTGCTACAAAGTTCACTGCAAACCTGATTCAGTGCGCGCTTCAGAAGGGACTTCTGATCGAGAATGCAGGAACAGCAAGCAACATTGTTCGTTTCCTGGCACCGCTCGTAATGACAGATGAGCAGACAAAGAAAGGACTTGAGATCTTCGAGGAGTCCATCAAGGAAGCACTTGCAATGGGTCTGTAATCAAGGATCCGTGATGAGACCGCGCAGTCATTGAAGGGAGAGAGCCGGATGAAGGTTCGCCTTATGACAGAAGAGCACGACACCGGCTGCGCGGCATGAAGAGGGTACTTCGTACAAAATATATATATTTAACAGGGGCGGGAGCACGCCGGTCAGATACCGCGTGCTCCCGCTTCTTCGTTATACCTGCTGAGATCGAAATGGGATCCGGTCTCGCTTGCACCTGCTGAGATCAAAATGGGATCCGGTCTCGCTTGCACCTGCTGAGTTCGAAATCGGATCCGGTCTCTCTTATGCCTGCTGTCTCCGAAATCGCATTCGGTCTCTTATATAAGCTTTGTGTGTGACGAGCCTGGTCTGCGTTTCCAAGAGGTTAGCCCTGTGATTCTCCCTGTGCTTCCGCGTAGGAGATCAGTGTGGCATCGTGCGTGGAGGTCTTCCAGTCATCGCCGTCCTGACGCTCGATGGTGAGCTTGATCTTGTCACCGGAGGAATGTCCGGAGATGATCTTTTTGAGTTCGTCATAGGAGCTGACTGAGGTACCATCAACAGCCGTGATGATGTCTCCCTCTTTAAGGCCTGCGAGAGATGCGGGGCTTCCGGAGAGGACGGTCTTGACATATACGCCGTCCGGATAACCGGAGGTATCGACATCGGTCAGGGAATCAATGTCGGCGCAGGTGATTCCAAGGAAGCCGGCGTTTTCATTTACCGAGGAGGAATTGTCGGAACTGCTGTCTACGCTGTTCTGATCGGAATTGCCGCTGTCGGAATCATTGTCATTACCGTTGTTTCCGGAGTTGTTTTGTCCCGGAAGCTGGAAGCCTCCGTTGTCCTGACTGAAATCAGGCAGGTTATCGGAAAGATCCGATTCGATGGATTTCTCGATCTTTGACGCTGCTCTGTCCATTGAGCTGCTGATGGCAGCCGGAATTGTCAGAGACAGGATCCCCGCTGCCACAACACCTGCGACGGCTCCGGTGAGAACGGTGAACCCGATTTTCTTCCCGATGCCGCTGTGGTGTCTGCATCCTCCATTGGCGTAGGGATTGCTGTTCCAGGGACCATTGCCGGCATTGTTGTTCCATGGGCCATTTCCGGCGGAACCATTACTGCCATTGCCGTTCCATGGGCCGTTTCCTGTGGAACCATTGCCTGTGCTGCCGTTCCATGGCCCGTTTCCCGTAGACCCATTGCTGTTTCCGTTACTGCTCCAGGAGCTGCCGCCGTTTCCAACGTAGGGGTTGCCGTTTCCGTTATTGCTCCACGGATTGCGGCTTCCGGAGGAAGTGTCAGAGTTCTGGCTTCCCCAGGGATTGGGATTGCCCTGGTTTGTTCCGTTGTTCTGCGCGGACGAATCTGCAGCGCCAGTCGCGTTATTATGGTTTGTTTCGCTGCTGTCAGACCCCATTGCGTTACTGCTCTGGCTGCCTGTGTTGTTCTGATTCATCTCATTATTATTCTGGTCATCATACATGATTCATGTCTCCCTTCGATCGGATGCAGATAATTTTCGTGCATCCGTTTAATTTCAATATCTGTGGTATGTCTGTTACATCTAATGGTTTAATGATAGAAAACAAACGTGAAAAATAAGTGAACACAGGGTGAAAATCCGATGTAAAACCGAAAAAGCTCCCGGCGCCGGCAGAATTGCCGGTATCCCGGGAGCTTTTTCAGACTGCAGCTGAAGGATCATTCCCTCAGATACAGATGTCGGCGCAGCCGCAGATTAAATGAAACAGAGCTGTCCGTGGCGCGGCAGATTTTATAGAGGTGTCGGCGCAGCCGCAGATTTTATCCATAGAGATATCGGCGCAGCCGAAGGATTTTAGCTCGATGCGGATGTCGACGTGGCTGAAGTGCCGGCAGCGGATGATCCCGAGACAGCTTCCGTTGGCGTATCTTCGCTCGAAGAGGAAGATGTGGAGGCCACGAGATTCGAGGTCGTCAGGTTAAAGTCACTGTAGATCGTTGAGGATATCGTGTAGACCGTATCCGCGTCATCGACGCGCAGATAGTACTCAGAGATCTGGCTGTTGTAGTCACCGACCTCGAGCTTATGCGTTGAGCCGTCCGAGAAGGTAATCGTGATTGTCATGACCGGACTGTCGAGACCATACTGCGTGAAGTCTGTCACATCTGTGATTTCGTTGTCCGAGCTGAGATCCGAGAGCGCATCGGTCATGGTCTTGATCTGTGTGGTATCCACCTTTTCATCCGGGAAGTCAGCAAAACTCCAGGTGTCGGCATCAGCGTCATGATTGACGTTGAATCCGCCGGCGTCATTGGCTGCAGTAATGTTCTTAATTCCGGAGATATCATCGTCCGAGAGGGAGAGTGCGGTATAGGAGGTACTCTTTTCAGTTGCTTCCTTGTGGGCGCTGTAAGCCTTTGCGGCAAAATAGGCGCCAATGGCGCACCCCAGAATGACCAGAAGAGTAATCAGCTGAATTTTCTGTTTTTTCATTTTATCTCATCCGTTCTAATCATAATGTCTTGTCTGCTGTTGTCTGCTGTCCGTGCTGTACCCTGTCCGTGCTGTATTCAGCCGGTGCTGCATTCAGTCGCTGCTGTATCCAGTCCGTACAGTATTCGGTCGGTACTGTACTCAGCCGGTGCTGTATCCAGCCTGAGCTGTATATACAAACGGGTTCTGTCCTGCATCTCTCCATCGGGGAGAGATGCAGGGCAGGAACGTAAGCGTTTTATTTTTTCCTTCGGATAACCCAGATTGTGATTCCGAAGGCCAGAAGAACAACCGGGATCAGGATGACAAACAGGATGGTGAGAAGGACAGCGGTGCGTGTGGCCATGGTGATGGTGGTGTTGTCCATGGACTTTGACGGGATGGAAATCGTCGTCGTGTCGGAGGTCACAGCGCTGATTGAGCCGCTGAAGAGCGACAGGTTGGAGCCGGAAACCATCTGGTTTGCGTTATCGTTGAAGATGTACGGGGACGTATACACGACCGCCGTTGAGGTAATGGTATCTGTGCTGCTGTCCGCCGAGGAACTGCTGGATACGCTGTCCGCCGAGCTTGCGGATACCGATTCTGAGGATGACGAGGTTCCGGATACGCCGTTCGCTGTCGATGAGCTGGTCACGGTGTTGTCTGCGGCGCTTCCATCTGAACCGCTGATTGTCTTGACTGCCTTCAGACCGACGATTCGCGCGGCAAGCTGATCGCTGTCGGTTTGCTCCATGTCGGACTCGCTTGAAACACTGCTGTGCACATACGCGCTCTCTGAGGTCTGCAGAAGAGGTGTGTATGCAACCTGGCTGTTGGAGCTGTCGTAGGTGATCTCCTGAGAAAACGGCGACATGATGTATCCGTTTGTGATACCGGAGGTGATATCGTTGCTCTCCACATTCGGGAGAAGGTAGGAGGGATACTGATAGTAGCGGCTGCTGTCGCTGTCCAGAACAACGCCGTCATTCAGCGTGATTCCAAAGTAGGACAGAAGCGCCTTGTAATTCGACATATCGCCGGTCGCTTCATAGTTTGTGACCGCGATGACATTTCCTCCTTTATTGAAGTAATCCTCGAGTTTCTTCAGATCGTCAGAGGACAGGTCAGAGGTCGGCGCGTTGATGATGACTGCCTGTGCGTCATCCGGGACACTGTCGTTCTGCATGAAATCCAGATCCTGTACCGTGATGTTCATTTTGCTTACGGCATCGGTGAAAGTACTGGACAGGGCGGTTTCGTTGTGCCCGGTCAGTGTGTAGATGACCGGATTGCTGTCGCTTGTGACATAGTCAATGGCAGAGGTGATCTGACCTTCACCGTCATATCCCGTAGTTTTCTGGGAATAGGTGGTGTAATCCGTGGAGGTCTCATACACATCGCTGAAATTGACAATCTTGCTCTTGTCACCGCAGGTGACGATCAGAGAGTTCATATAGACATTGGAAGAATCATCAGTGTACTTCTGGATAAAGGTTGGATTTTCCGCAGGATCGACGTAGCTGACCTTGATATGCTTCGACAAAGCCTCATAACTCTTCAGTGTTTTATTCAGGGTCTTGTCAGATGCACTTTCCTTGTCAAGCACATAGATCGTGACATCGTCCTTCAGGCCGGAGACGAGATTCTTCGTATCGTCGGTGAGGGAGTAGAGACGGCTGGAGGTGACGTCAATATTCTGCATGGAATCCGGAAGCTTTGTGACTGCCAGGTTCACGATAACGGTGATGGCGAGAACAACGACGATCATGACCGAGCTGTACGCTCCGAAGGAGATCGTTTTTTTCGAAATAGAATACCTTCTCTTCTGGATAACCTGCGTAGTCAGGAACAGGAAGAGGAAGATAACGGTCGCCATATAGATGATCGCGGTGATGTTCAGACTTCCGGAAAGGAAGTTCTCAAACTGGCCCCGGACATCGATGGCGGTCAGGAATTTCGTGAGTACGGTATTGGAAGAGACCATGTTCTGAATGGTCGGGATCAGATACATCACGAAGAGGCAGAGGAAAGACAGAACGGCCGCAATGATCGGGTTTTCTGTCAGAGAGGATGCAAAAACACAAATCGCGATGCAGGCCAGTCCGTAGAGCCACATGCCGAGGATGGCGATATAATCCGATCCAAAGGATACATTTCCGAATGCCGACAGGATCAGAGGATAGATGCAGGTCATCAGAGTCGGAATCGTGTAGATTTCCGCCAGAGCCAGGAATTTCTGGAATACGACCTGTCCCACGGATACCGGGGCGGTGAAGAGAATCTGGTCCGTCTTCTGGCGCTGTTCCTCAGAGAAGGAACGCATGCAGAGGATCGGCATCAGTATCAGGAAAATGATCTCGACGGTGCTGATGGTTCCCGTGATGTCAGAGCTCAGGCTCAGAAAATTATAGTTCGATACAAAAAATGACAGGAACGCCCAGAATACGGCGATAAAAAGCCAGCCCGTTACGGAATGAAAGTTTGATTGAAAATCTTTCTTTGCAATTGCCTTCATCAGTCAGACACCTCCTTGTGATCAGAATCCGCAGGATCCTGGCTGTGCTTCGGGGCACTCTTGTCATCCGAAGCGCCGGAATCCTGGCTGTGCTTTCCGGTGCGCTTGCGATCAGAAGCGGGGCGTGCGTCATCACTGGTAAGAGACAGGAAGACATCTTCCAGAGAGCGTTCGCTCTGATTCATGGACAGGAAGTACATTCCTGCGCCGAATACAGCCTGGGAAATGGCCGGACGGATATCCAGCGTCTGTTCCGAGTGAATGACCGCGTGAAGCTGGAGAGGTGCGCCCTTTCCGGGATCTTTTGCGACAGAGACGTTTACGCCGGATACCAGATCAATGCGGCGAAGCGCGTCGCCCAGGGTCTGCTCATTGTCTCCGAGAACGTCGATGATGACCTCCTGCTTATGGCTCATGGCCGTGCGGAGATTCTCCGGCTTATCACTCGCGACAAGCTGGCCCTTGTTGATAATCCATACGTAATCGCAGAGACTGCTGACATCGGAGAGAATGTGAGAACTCAGGATGATGATGTGATCCTTCCGGAGCGTTCTGACATAGTCGAACATCTCCTTCTGCTGCTCGGGATCAAGTCCGACGGTCGGCTCGTCCAGAATGATGATCTCCGGATTGTTGATGATGGCCTGTGCCAGTCCGACACGCTGCTTATATCCCTTTGACAGGTTTTTGATCAGGCGGTTCTGCATGCCCTTTGTGCCTGTCTTCTGCATGGCGTTCTCCACGGCGCCCGCGCGGTCCGCCTTCGGGATCTCCTTCAGTTCTGCCGCGAAAAATAGATATTCCTTTACCGTCATATCCGGATAGACCGGAGGAATCTCGGGCAGGTAGCCGATTCTTTTCTTGGCATCCTCCGGCTGCTTCAGAATGTCGAAACCGTCGATCTTAACGGTTCCGGACGACGGCGCCAGATAGCCGGTCATCATATTCATGGTCGTGGATTTTCCCGCGCCGTTCGGACCGAGAAAGCCGTAAATGGTGCCCTTTTCCGCTGTGAAGCTCAGGTCATTTACCGCAATGTGATCGCCGAAGCGCCGCGTCAGATGTTCAACTTCAATCATCTCGTAACTCCCTTCATATTGTCGTGTATGCGTGAAACGGGCTCTGTTTCCCTGTGCGGGAGAAGACAGGCCGATTTTCACACCATGAAAAAGAGTAAAAAAAATATGTGTTCTTTTGTGCATGCAACTGTGAAAAAACTGTGAAGTCTGTTCCGCACGCGATATTTCGTACGAAAGCAATGGATTGTAATGAGGCGCCGGGAGTTTTATACTTATAATTATGGAAAGAACGGTATGCCTGCAGTTTATGTCATAGAAAGAACAGTAACTACGCAGACTATATTATCGAAAGAATAGTAAGCACGCAGGCTATTTGTAGAAAAGGCAGTAAGCCCGCAGGGGCGATGCAAGGGGAAGATCAGACATTATGGCGCGCAGAACGATGCAACTATTATCACCGAAGGTTTTTAATGTGTATGACAGGGAGGGCTGGACTGTCCGCGATGACAGAGACGGCTGCAGATCAGAGTACAAGCCGATGATCAATGATACGCTGAACGGCGCGGTGATCTGGTTCTCACATTACCCGGAAGGGTACTGGAAGCCGGATCACAGGCACAATTGTGCTCACGGGATCTATGTGATCGACGGAGCCCTCCAGATGGGTGAGTCTGTTTTTAAGCCGGAGACCTTTATCTGGAATCCTGCCGGTTATCCGTGCGGCCACGGGGCGGCACCGGGAAAGGAATGCCATTTTCTGTTTGTGGCAAACCGGCCGTTTGACATCGAGTTTCTGGGAGAAGAGGAATCCCGGAGGGAACGTGTCATCCAGGAGCTGAATAAGAAGGAAAATCAGCTGAGAGTTTTCCCTGCCTTCGACAGCGAGGTCTGGTGTGAAAAGGAGGAACCGATCGGCAGCCGGTTCTACGCAAAGCCGCTTCTGATCGATCACGAGACCGGGATGACCGTGGAATATATTCGGTTCCCGGCGGATTTTGAGAGACCTGCCCACAGATACACCTGTGCTTACGGACTTTACATCATCCGGGGCAGGCTGGTGACCTCCTTCGGTGTGTGCACGAAGGGAGATTTTATCTGGTTTCCGCCGCGTTATGTCAATGAAAGATTCCGCACAGATGACGAAGAGTGCCTGGCCCTGATGATCACGAACAGGCAGTACAATGTGGTGATGGTCTGAGCCGCCGGAATGGTTTCGAATTCCATAGGGAAGAGACGGAGTCAGTACAGAGAACGAGAATAAGCGGGGTTAGTATAGAGAATCAGGAGAAAAATATGAAGGATAAGAATCAAAACAGCGAAGATCAGGATAATTATGAAGAGCAGCAGAGGATCACGGAGGAGGGCAATCCGGCGAAGCCTTCGGGCAAGGCCGGGGCGCAGATGCTGCACCGGATGAATGAAAGTCATGACGCCGTGACAAACTGGGGTCTGGACTTTTTGACGTTGCAGTCCCGGGACGTTGTCATGGATATCGGCTGCGGGGGCGGCGCCACGCTGCACAGGCTTTCGGTGAGAGGAGCCGGTTATGTCGTGGGCGTGGACTATTCGGCGGTATCTGTGCATCAGTCGCTGGAGCTGAATCAGGAAGACGTCTCTGATGGAAAAATGTGTGTGCTGCAGGCGTCTGTGGAGGAACTTCCTTTTGATGATGAATTTTTTGATGTGATTACAACGGTGGAAAGCTTCTATTTCTGGCCGGATCCGCAGGAGAGCCTGAAGGAGGTCAGACGTGTGCTGAAGCAGGGAGGTCACTTTATGCTGATCGCGGACATCTACGACAATGGAAAACTGCCGGAAAGCGCGAAGGAAAACATCCGCAGATATCAGATGACAGTCCCGACGGCAGAAGAGTACCGGACGCTGTTCCGTAACGCCGGCTTCTCCGATGTTCTGATTCACACAAAGGACGGGGAGAACTGGATTGCCGTAGAAGGAATCCGGTAAGGAACTTGCCGACCACTGAGTTTTCTAGTAAAGTATGTTGAGGATTGCTCTGTCAGCAGTGATGCTTTTGACAGGCGTATCATGAAAGAAAGTAAAAAATAGTATTGGAGTATTGAACCGATGGATATTGCAAAGCAGATTGCGAAGGAACTGGAGATTGAGCCGTGGCAGGTGGAGGCGGTGATCAGCCTGATTGACGAGGGAAACACAATCCCTTTTATCGCCCGCTACCGGAAGGAAAAGCACGGGGAGCTGAATGACGAGCAGATTCGTAATCTGAGCGAGAGACTGGGGTATCTGCGAAATCTGGAGGACAGAAAGGCAGCTGTACGGTCTTCCATTGAAGAGCAGGGCAAGATGACGGACGAGCTGTCAAAGGCGATTGACGGCGCGGAAACGCTGGTGTCTCTTGAGGATATCTACCGGCCATATAAGCAGAAGCGCCGGACGCGCGCGGTAGTCGCGAAGGAGAAGGGACTGGAGCCTCTGGCGCAGATCATCCTGGAGCAGAAGATTACCCGGCCGGTTGAGGAAGAGGCGAAGGCCTTTATCAGCGAGGAAAAAGGTGTGAAAACCGCTGCGGAGGCAATTGCCGGCGCTTCAGACATCATCGCGGAGATGATCTCCGACAATGCGGATTTCCGCACCGGAATCCGCAGCTTCACGAGAAAGACAGGTATCCTTGTTTCTCAGGCGAAGGATCCGGAGGTGAAGTCGGTCTACGAGATGTATTATGACTTTCAGGAACCGGTATCGAAGATCACGGGTTATCGCGTACTCGCAATCAACCGCGGAGAGAAGGAGAATATCCTGACCGTCCGAATCGAAGTGGATGTGAGAAAAATCATCCTCTTCATTGGTCATACGCTGATCAAAAGCAACAACCAGTATACGATGCCGGTTCTGATCTCCGCCATGCAGGACAGCTACAAGCGGCTGATCGGGCCGGCAATTGAGCGGGAGATCCGCAGTGAGCTGACGGAAAAAGCAGAGGACGGCGCGATCAAGGTCTTTGACAAAAACCTGGAGCAGCTTCTGATGCAGCCTCCGATTGCCGGACAGGTTGTTCTCGGCTGGGATCCCGGATACGCGCACGGCTGTAAGCTGGCGGTTGTGGATGAAACCGGAAAAGTGCTGGATACGGCGATTATCTATCCGGTTCCGCCTTCATCAAACATGAAGCCGAATCAGCGGAAGCTGGAGGAAGCGAAGAAGCTGGTCAAGAACTGGATCCAGAAGTATCATGTCACATTGATTTCATTGGGAAACGGAACCGCGTCCAGAGAGTCCGAGCAGGTCATTGTGGATCTTCTGAAAGAAATTCCGGACTGCAAGGTGCAGTATATGATCACGAACGAGGCAGGTGCCTCCGTATATTCTGCCAGCAAGCTGGCGGCGGAGGAGTTCCCGGATTTTGACGTGGAACAGAGAGGTGCTGCATCCATGGCAAGACGGGTCCAGGATCCGCTGGCCGAGCTGGTCAAGATCGATCCGAAGGCGATCGGGGTGGGTCAGTATCAGCATGACATGAATCAGAAGCGGCTCGGAGAGGCGCTCGGCGGCGTGGTCGAGGACTGTGTAAACCGCGTGGGCGTGGATCTGAATACTGCATCTGCTCCTCTTCTGGAGCATGTGTCCGGCGTCAGCAAGACGCTGGCAAAAAATATTGTCGAGTTCCGCGAGCAGAACGGCCGCTTTGTCAGCCGAAGGGAGCTCTTGAAGGTTCCGAAGCTTGGACCGAAGGCATTTGAGCAGTGCGCGGGCTTCATGAGGATTGCGGGAGGCAGCGAGCCGCTGGACAATACCGGTGTTCATCCGGAAAGCTACGGCGCGGCGGACGCCCTTGTGGACGAGCTCGGTCTGAACAAGGAAGAACTCTTTGCGTCGACCGCGGTTACCGGAGCCGGACAGACCCGGAAATCCGGACAGAAGGTGGTCGTAAAGGATTATCCTTCCATGGCGGAAAAGCTCGGAATCGGCGAGCCGACCCTGCGCGATATTGTAAAGGAGCTGAATGCGCCGGGAAGGGATCCCCGTGAGGATATGCCGAAGCCGATCCTGCGAAGCGATGTCCTCGGCATGGAAGATCTGAAGGTGGGAATGGTTCTCAAGGGAACGGTCCGCAATGTCATCGATTTCGGCGCGTTTGTGGACATCGGTGTTCACCAGGACGGTCTGGTGCACATCTCCGAGATGTCCGATCATAAGTTTGTAAAGCACCCGCTCGATGTCGTCTCCGTCGGGGATGTCGTAGAAGTCAAGGTCATCAGCGTAGATCTCGAGAAAAAACGGATCGGACTTTCGATGAAGATCTGATATATCGATGGAATCATTCGGTGCCATAAATGCAAGTGAAAAATAAGTGACAATAAGCCCCGGAAAGAAATGAAATCTTTCCGGGGCTTATTTACGCGAACAGTGAGCCGCAGCCGAATGCGAAGTATTCGTGTGCGGCGAGCGTCGCGATAGCGAGATAAAACCCGCACAGCGTGTTTTATCTCGTTTACCGCGGTGCATGCAATGTCCTGCGGACCGTGAACAAGAGCATGCAGACCGCTGAAGATACACAGGCAGGGCATATGCAGACCGCTGAAGATACACAGGCAGGGCATATGCAGACCGCTGAAGATACACAGACCGGGCATGTGCAGTCTGCTGAAGACAGACATCCAGGCATATGCAGTCTTGCGTTAGCAGGAAGAAATCAGAAGTAGGTAACGATACCGTACACAACCAGGAATCCGACAATCACCGGAAGCACATACTTGAAGTACCACTTGAGCTTCCCTGAGATCCGGATGCCGGAGCCCTCGTTGACCTCGCTGAGGTAATTCTCAAAGCCCCATCCGTATTTCCAGGTACAGAAGAGAATGATGACAAAGGAGCCGACCGGAAGACAGATGTTGCTGACGAAGAAGTCCTCCATGTCCATGATTGTGTTGCCTGCCCTAAGCGGCTGGAAGCTGCTCCAGAGGTTAAAGCCGAGGGCGCAGGGGATTGAGCCGAGCGCGATGAGGATTCCGTTGATGAGTCCTGCCTTTTTGCGGGGCGTGTGGTGCAGGTCGATGGCGAATGCCTGAAGGTTCTCGAACACACCGATCATCGTGGAGAGCGCCGCGAAGAACAGGAAGATGAAGAACAGTGTTCCCCACAGTCTGCCCAGAGCCATCGAGGAGAAGACTCTCGGCAGGGTCAGGAAGATCAGGCTCGGACCGGCGTCCGGTGAGATGCCGTAGGCAAAGCATGCCGGGAAGATGATCAGACCCGCCGTGATGGCGACAAAGGTGTCCAGGCATGTCACGATGACGGCTTCCCCTGCGAGGCGCTTGGTCTTGTCGATGTAGCTTCCGAAGATCTCCATGCCTCCCATACCGATGCTCAGGGTGAAGAAGCTCTGATTCAGAGCGGCGTACATGACGTTCCACACGCCCGCCTTCTTGATGTTGCTGATGCTCGGCTTCAGATAGAAGGAAAAGCCCTTGCCGGCGCCGGGAAGAGTCAGGCTGCGGATTCCGAGAACGATCATGATCAGAATCAGGGCGATCATCATGATTTTCGTGATTTTTTCAACACTGCCCTGAAGCCCGTTGCTGCAGACCACGGCGGTTATAAGAACAATGATGAGCATAAAGCCCGTCAGAATCGCCGGTGAGGAGATCATGTGGGCGTAGACGGATGTGATCTCCACGGTGCTCTTTCCATCAAAGCGCCCGGCGGCCATCTGTACCGCATAGTAAAGGATCCATCCCGATACGACGGAGTAGAACATCAGAAGCACATAGTTTCCCGCCATAGACAGATAGCCCATCAGATGCCATTTCGTTCCTTTTTTCTCGAGCATGCGGTACGCGGGAAGAATACTTCTGCGGCTGGCCCGGCCCATGGAGTATTCCATGGTCATGATCGGAATTCCGAGAATCAGCAGAAAGACGATGTAAATCAGCACGAAGAATCCGCCGCCGTACTTACCGGTTATGTAGGGGAATCGCCACACATTGCCGATTCCGATGGCACAGCCCGCCGACAGCAGAATGAATCCAAGTCTGGATCCAAGCGTTTCTCTTTTTTCCATATTTCCCCCAAAGTGTAAATGATAAAATTATAGAAGTTCGGTTGTTTCCCTTTCCTTCCGGCGTTTTCTGCGCACGCTGTTGATATGCCGTTCGAAGTCTCCGCTGTTGATCAGGTCTGTCAGGACATACTGCTCAAAGGTGGGGACGGTGCTTGAATAGAAGCCGACCTTCGTCTGAAACTGTCCCACAAGCTCCTCCGGCAGGATCATATATCCGATACGGATGGAGGGTGAGACGGTTTTGGAAAAAGTGTTCAGATAGATCACGGTCTTCATGGGCTCCAGGGAGAAGAGCGTGTCTTCGGCCTTGGAGGATACCGTGAATTCCGAATCAAAATCATCCTCGATGATGGTTCCGTTTCTGTCTGCCGCCCACCGGATGTATTCCCTCCGCTTGGAGGCAGAAGCTGTGATGCCACTCGGGAAACTGTTGAAGGGCGTCACATGAAGAACGGTGGCCTTTGTGGCCGCGAGCTCGGTGCTCAGGATACCCGCGGGTCCCATTTTGAGCATATCGCAGACGACACCGTTCGCCGCGTACATGCGGCGGATTTTCTCATAAGAGGGATCTTCGAGAGCGTAGATCCGGTCATGGCCGAGCAGCTGAACGATCAGGCTATACAGGTATTCCGCTCCGGATCCGATGATGACCTGAGACGGTTCGATGCGGATGCCGCGGCTTCTGGCCAGATAGGATGCGATCGCAATCCGCAGCTCGGGAATGCCGCTTCCGGGAGACTTGACCAGAACCTTCTCTCCCTGACAGGTCAGAACCCTGCGCATAGTCCGCGCGAGGATGCTGTACGGAATGCCGTCAGAGCTGTCCGAAACACCGGAGCGCATCGTCTCATCCAGCACATCACGTTCCTGGCGTTTCAGCCGTTTCTCGGAAAAACGCGGCGGATAAGGATGCGTGTGACTACCGGCGCCTCCTCCGCGCGCGGTCATTCCCGCCACGGGAACGACGTCCGCTTCCCGGTAGCAGACATAATAGCCGCTTCGCTCCCTCGACTCAACGTAGCCCTCGTCACACAGGATCGCGTAGCTGTGCTCGACGGTGATGATGCTTACTCCTACCTCGGAGGTGACCAGTCGTTTGGAGGGCAGTTTCGTGCCGTAGGGATAGGCTCCTGTCACAATGTCCTCCCGCATCTGCAGATAGAGCTGCATATAGGCGGGCTGTTTGGAATTTCGGTCGATTGAGTATCGCATGGCAGTTTACTGAAAACGGTGATTGCGCCGGTTTACAGCGCAACAGTTTAACGCGAAAAACACTTCCATGATTATATACGAAACGTGAATGAATTTCAATTTTTTTGGGAGAATACTACACTGCGGCAACTGCGGTCGGGAAAACCTCCCGGAGCAGGTCTGATTTACGCGAACAGAGAGCCGCAGCCGAATGCGAAGTATTCGTGTGCGGCGAGCGTCGCGATAGCGAGATAAAACTCGCGCAGCGTGTTTTATCTCGTTTCGAATCATAGCCGGGGCTGCTTGAAGTTGCCGACGAGTTTTTCGGATTTCACGACATTTATGATGGCGTGTGGATCTGCCCGGCGTATCACTTCAATAGCTTCGCTTGCCTCGTAGCTGGATGTGACGGCAAGCAGAAGACTGGTCTTTTCACCAGTATAGCCTCCGGTGCCGTCCAGAATGGTGACGCCATGGTCAAAGCGCCGGAGATAGGCGTTTGTGACATCGGTCTTGTGCTTGGTGAATATCTGAAGCACGACCCGTTTGTAGCGGTTGTGGAAGGTATTAATCATCCGGGTGGATATGAACTGAAAAATGATGGAATAGCCGGCCTGGCCCCATCCTGCGACCGATCCGAAGATTGCCAGCTGCAGGCAGTTGAAGAAAAAGACCTGCATCCAGATCTCATTCCCCGTCTTGTTTGATACATAGAGGGCGATGAAATCTGTTCCTCCGGTGGAACCGCCGCCCTGAAGGGCAATCGTGGTGCCCGCACCCCAGATCACACCGCCAAAGATTACATTGAGAATTTCCTGGTCGAAGATCCGGTAGTGAGGGAACAGATGCATGAACAGAGACAGCATCAGAATCTGGATCAGGGACAGCAGGACAAATCGCTTTGATATATGGCGGATGCAGAAAAGCGCGACCGGAATATTGAGCCCCAGATACACAACGATCAGGGGAACATTTACATGGAACAGGCCGCCGACGACATGTGTCAGACGGGAGATGCCCATGACTCCGCCCGGGAGCAGGTTGGCTTCTTCAATCAGCAGGTTATTGCCGCAGGCCATGATAAAAGAGGAAAGAATCATGGCGCCCAGAGAGAACATATTTCTTCTGGTGAATATTTTGTTTTCAGTCATAGCGGGTTCTCCTCGTTACTTTTGTTTCCTTCGATTTGTAATCTGAAGGATACGGAATTTCTACATCTCGATTGTTCGATAAAAGCTTTTGACTCTTGAATGGATGTAAATATGATGGTAAATCTGAAGGATATCGAATTTCTACAGCTCTATTGTACAGGAAAAGATATCTGAAAGGAAAGTATCCGGAGGGAATTCTTTCAAGGAATTAACGGACCTGTTGATCGGTCCGGGAGGTGGCTTGACGTTATTTAACCCGAGATGGAGATTAACGTGAGTGAACCCGGTCTATGAGTAAATGTGAAGAACCCAGTCCATGAGTAAATGTGGACGGCCCCAGCCTGTGAGAAAATGTGGACGGTCCTGGTGTGGGGGTTACTGTGACTGAATCGGGGCGGGATGTGCGTTGTTTGCGTGGAAGTTCGATGGAAAATGCTGCGCGATACCAATTGGGAAGAAAATTTAGGCATATGTGTGCCTCAGCAGGGCGAAAATGTGAAATATCTGGCAGAATGTGAAAAAAATATCGTGCCGGGTTGATTTGATGTGTATTTATGGTATCATATAAAGACACGCTTCTTTTACACTTTAAAGCGCGAAAATAGATTCGGAACGATCCGATCATGAAACAAGGAGAAAAGACACTATGGAAATGCAGATGAATTTTATCCGGAAACTTCCGACACCGCAGGAGCTGAAGGCGGAGTTTCCGCTTGACCAGAGGCTGAAGGATATCAAAGAGCAGAGAGACCAGGAGATCGAAGCTATCTTTACCGGGAAGGATGACCGCTTCCTTCTGATTATTGGGCCCTGCTCTGCGGACAATGAAGATGCTGTTCTGGATTATATGAACCGTCTGGCAAAAGTACAGGAAAAGGTGAAGGACAGAATCTTCATCATTCCCCGTGTCTATACGAATAAACCGAGAACGCTCGGCACCGGATATAAGGGAATGCTGCATCAGCCGGATCCCGAGGGCAAGGAGGATATGCTCGCGGGCATCATCGCGATCCGGGATATGCACACGAGAGTGATCCGGGAGACCGGCTTCACCTGCGCGGAGGAGATGCTCTATCCGGAGAATCACAGATATCTGTCGGATCTGCTGTCCTATGTGGCGGTCGGCGCGCGCTCCGTGGAGGATCAGCTGCACCGCCTCGTGGCGAGCGGCATCGGCATCCCTGCAGGAATGAAGAATCCGACCTCCGGCGATCTGACGGTTATGATGAATTCCATCACAGCGGCTCAGTCCAGACAGAAGTTCCTTTACAGGGGATGGGAGGTTCAGACGACGGGAAATCCGATGGCACATGCTATTCTCCGCGGATATGTTGACAAATTTAACAACAGTATGCCAAATTATCATTATGAGGATCTTCGGAATGTCTGCGAGCTCTATGCGGAGCGGGATCTGAAGAACCCGGCGGTGATCGTGGACTGCAATCATGCGAATTCCGGCAAAAAATACATTGAGCAGATCCGTATTGCCAAGGACGTTCTTCACAGCATGCATGTATCCGAAGACATTCACAGGATGGTGAAGGGACTCATGATCGAGAGCTATCTGGAAGATGGAAACCAGAAGATCGGTGAGGGCATCTATGGAAAATCAATCACAGATCCCTGCCTTGGCTGGGAGAAGTCCGAGAAGCTGATCTGCGAGCTGGCGGAACTGGTATAAGCTGACAGAACGCTCAGAAAATAAACAGACCAGAATAGCGCGTTCAGAACACTCAGAAGATAAACAAACCCAAACAGAGCGTTCAGAAAACAAACAAACGAACCGGCGCAGCCTGCAGGACTGTGCGAAGAAGAGTAAGTGAATGTTAACAGATAAGACGCAGAAAACTGAAAGAGATAAAACCGCGTATCCGGATTCGCGGGAGGCGCTTGCCGGGCAGATTCTGCAGTTCGTGCGGGACAAACTGATCACGGAGATGCCCTATCTGAACCGGGCGCTCCTGGCGATGCCGGTGGTCTTTTATACACCGTCCGCAGAGAAAGCTGATGGACCGGGAGACAGGACGAATTCGGCTCCGAAGGGCGATCATGAAAAGAAGACCATCGGGGAAAAGCTCGCCGGAAGTCTGCTCGGTATTGATGCCGGCGGGTACCGTTTGGCGGATCTTCCTGCGGGCATCGGAACCAACGGCAGCTACATTTACTGTGATGCGGAATCAGTGATCCGGTTGTTTCGAGAGGACCGGATCCGACTGATCCGAACCTGCCTTCACATGATTTTCCACTGTCTCTTTCGGCATCCGTTCCGGTATGCAAGACTGGAGACGGGGCTGTGGGACCTGGCTGCCGATATCGCCGCGGAAAACGCGGTGGAGGAGTGCGGCCTTCGTGATCTGGAGCTCCCGGAAGACTGGGAGCGCAGAAACCGGATCCGCCAGCTGCGCAGATACACAGAGAAGATGACCGCCGAGAGCCTTTATCGTTTGTTCCTTGGAGAATCTGTACCGGAAAAGGACGGCAATGTTCCGGGAGAAAATCAGGTCACGAAGGATGGCAATGTTCGGGGAGAGAATCTGGCCTCGAAGGACGGCAATGTTCCGGGAGAAAATCTGGTGTCGGAAGAGGACAATGCTCATAGAGAGAATGGTGTTGAGGAGCTCCGTGAGCTCTTTCGTTTTGATCTGCACGAGCCATGGCTGATGGAAGATCATGTCTGGAAGGAGATGATCATCCGCCGGGGCGGAGATTCGGTCGGACAGAAGTGGCAGACCATCAGCAGCGGCGTGCAGAAGGATATGGAGTCCTTCGAGAAGAACCAGGCAAGAGTTCCGGGTGGATTGAAAAAGGTTTTTCACGAGCAGTACCGCAAAAGCGGAGAGTATGAGTCGTTTCTCCGGAAGTTTGCGAGATCGGCGGAAGAGATTCACGTCAACCCGGATGAATTTGACTATATCTATTATACCTATGGCATGCAGCTGTACCGGAACATGCCGCTGATCGAGCCGCTTGAATATCGGGAGACCATGAAGATCCGTGATTTTGTCATCGCGCTGGATACCTCTGGCTCCTGCCAGGGATCGACGATCCGTAACTTTCTCCACAAGACATGGTCCGTGCTGAAAACAACAGAAAGCTTTACAGAACGGATGAATCTTCATATTATACAATGTGACAGCGACATACAGGAGGACAGAAAGATAACCTCCGATGAAGAGTTTGAGCGGTACATGAAGAGCATTGAGATTTCCGGGTCCGGAGGAACAGACTTCCGGCCCGTGTTTGAACGGGTAGACCAGATGAGAGCTTCCGGGGAACTGAGAAATCTCCGGGGACTCCTTTATTTCACGGACGGATACGGGACGTTTCCGCTGCGGAAACCAGAGTATCAGACGGCGTTTATTTTTGTCAGAGAAGGATTTGAGATTCCGAAGGTGCCGTCGTGGGCGATGAGGCTCGTTCTGGACGCGGAAGACCTTGGTTAGCGGAAGCAAAGCTGAAGATGCGTGAGCAGTAAGCCGCGTCCACCGGGCACGCATCGCAAAAGTGCTGACAGGCTGGCGGAACAGGCCCTGAAAAAGAAAACGTAATACAAACGGAGACGCAAAAAGAGTCAGAGATACAGAAAGAGACAGGAATGAATATACAGCAGGCAAAGGAACAGATTCGTCAGGCAGTCATGATCTATCTGATGAAGGATGAATATGGAAATTACAGAATTCCTCTGGAGAGGCAGAGACCGGTGTTCCTGATCGGCGCGCCGGGAATCGGAAAAACTGCAATCATGGAACAGATCGCGAGGGAGCTTGATATCTCCCTCGTCTCATATTCCATGACGCACCACACGAGACAGAGTGCTCTCGGTCTGCCGTTTATCTCCCGCAAGAGCTATCAGGGCGAGGCCTGCAATGTTTCCGAATATACGATGAGTGAGATTATCGCCTCCATGTATGAAAACATGGAGAAATCCGGAAAGAAGGAGGGTATCCTGTTTCTGGATGAGATCAACTGTGTATCGGAAACGCTCGGTCCTTCCATGCTTCAGTTTTTACAGTACAAGACCTTCGGCAATCATCAGATTCCGCGGGGTTGGGTCGTGGTGACTGCCGGCAATCCACCGGAGTACAACCGCTCGGTGCATGAGTTTGATATCGTCACACTGGACCGCCTTAAGGTCCTGAAGGCGGAGCCGGACTATGCCACATGGAAGACCTATGCAGAAAAGCAGGGAATTCACAAGGCGATTCAGTCTTATCTGGATATCAATCCGGATGATTTCTATTCGATCGAGACGACAATTGACGGCAAGAATTACGTGACGGCGCGCGGCTGGGAAGATCTCTCCGAGGCAATTTTTCTCTATGAGGAACAGAGTTTCCCGGTTGATGAGATGCTGATCGGACAGTATCTGCACCATCCGAGAATCGCCGCGGAATTTGCAACGTATTATCAGCTGTACCGGAAGTACCGGGAAGACTACCAGGTCCGCCGCATTCTGGACGGGACCGCGGAGAGCCAGATCGTGGCGAGAGCGGGGAAGGCACCCTTTGATGAGAGGATCACGCTTCTTGGGCTTCTGACGGAGGCGCTGCTGCCGGAAATCCGGCAGAACGTGCGGGAGGAAGACTGTCTGAAGGGTCTGCACGCCGGACTGGCTGAGATCGGTGCCGGGATACAGGAAAAAAATGCGCGGTCCGTCTCGGAGCTTCTGACAGAAGCTATGCAGAAAGAAGAGCAGAAGCTGGAGGAGCTGACGGCGGCAAACGGGATCACAGACGATGAGAGGCTCCGGAGGCAGTACCCCATCGCCTTTGCCGGGGAGTGTCTGAAGGATTTTCGTCTGGAGAAGCCTGCGGGATCCGACAAAGAATTTGAAATTGTAAAAAGAATTTTCTCGGGGCGCGTCAGCTCTATGAAGGAGGAGACCTCCCGGATCAGCAGGGAGATTTCCAACGTATTCGATTTTGTCAGCCGCGCCTTCGGCGACGGGAATGAAATGCTTCTCCTGGTGACAGAGCTCACGGTCAACGATTACAGCGTCCGTTTTCTCAGTGCGCACGGGAATGAGGAATATTTCCGCTACCATAAAAAGTTCATGCTTTCCGAGAGGGAAAAGGAACTTTCCCGGGAAGTGAATGCGATTTAAGGCAGAATGATACAGGGAAAGGGAACTCTCCCGGCAAGCAAATGCGATTTAAGGCAGAATGGTACCGGGAAAATGAATGCAATGCGAGAAAGAATGGTGCCGGGAAGTGAATGTGTTGTGAAGCAGATTGGAATAGCGCATGGTATCGATAGATAAGTATTTAAAAAAAGACGCAATTCTGTTAAAATATGCACGTAGCGCGGGAGAAAACGAGACAGACAGAATAAAACTTCAGAATTCCGGCACGATTCTTGTGTTTCCGGTTGAGAATACCTACATGATGAATGATCTGCTCACCGGGTTCGGCAGAAACGGGAAGGAGTATGATTTCTCGGTCTATGACAGGGTGCTCGACCGTACCTGGATGGATTCCAGGAGAGTGGAAATGATTCTGATGCGTCTGAAGTATCCGGAGGATCTCGCCCCGGAGAAGGCGGCGGAGTACCGCGGCAGAATCAATGAAAAGCTGGAGGAAATTCTGCGTCATCTCGCGGCTGACCGGAATCTCCCTGTGCTGAAACTTCTGGCGGAAGAGGGATTTTTCAGTGCGGAGAATATTGAGGGCTGCATTAAAACTCTCGAAAGAGCCGGTGAGAGAGAAATGATGCTCTGGCTGATGAACTGGAAGAATCAGGAGATCGGAAGCGACGCGTTTGATTTTTCACTCTGATGCGGCAGGCACGCGTATATGCAGTGGATTGCTGAGATGCGCGCCGCGGAATAAATGATGAATATGATTGAGTGGTTAATAAATCAGGATGATTGTTCCGCAGAGGCAGAATCTGCCTTTCGGATGAATCATAAATCAACTATTTAAATTTTTTCAAAAGGAGGAGCCGGTTATTCCGGCGAGTGGAGATGGAGAAAATTTTCAAACTCAAAGAGCACGGCACAACCGTGAGAACCGAGATCATCGCTGGTCTCACAACTTTCCTGACGATGGCTTACATCCTTGCCGTCAACCCGAATATTCTGGGTACGGTTATGGATCGGAGCGGAGTATTCGTCGCAACAGCTCTTGCTTCGGCGATCGCTACCTTCATCATGGGATTCTTCGCAAATTACCCGATTGCTCTTTCCGCAGGTCTCGGCCTGAACGCGTATTTTGCTTATACCGTATGTCTGGGCGAACTTGGAGGACAGGCAGATGCATTCACAATCTGTCTGACTGCTGTATTTATTGAGGGCATTATCTTTATCATCATGTCCCTGTTCAAGGTACGTGAGCAGATCATCAACGGAATCCCGGCAAACCTGAAGAACGGTATCTCCGCAGGTATCGGACTGTTCGTAGCGTTCATCGGTCTTCAGAATGCGAACATCGTCGTTGCAAATGATTCCACAAAGGTTGGCCTTGGAGACTTCAGCAAACCGGATGTCGCCCTGGCGCTGATCGGATTCATCATCATCCTGATCCTGGTGCATTACAATGTAAAGGGTTCTGTACTGATCGGCATTATCGTTACCTGGGTTCTCGGAATGATCGCACAGGCAGCCGGCTGGTATGTCGTTGACGTTGACGCGGGCGTTTACAGTGTATTCCCGAACTTCTCCGCAGGTCTTCAGCTCGGAGGCATCGCGAACACGGCGTTCAAGTTTAATTTCGCATGGGCAGGACAGCACCTGATTCAGTTCATCGCGATCATGTTCAGTTTCCTGTATGTAGATCTCTTTGATACTGTTGGAACGGTTGTCGGCGTTGCGGACAAGGCGGGACTTCTGGATGAGGACGGAAATCTTCCCCGTGTAGGCCGTGTACTTATGTCTGATGCTATTGGTACTGTTGCAGGTGCCTGCCTTGGTACATCCACGATTACTTCCTTCGTAGAGTCCAGTGCAGGTGTCGCTGCAGGCGGACGCACCGGTCTGACCGCGGTTACAACCGGCGTGATGTTCATCCTGTCCCTGTTCCTGAGCCCGATCTTCCTTGCAATTCCGAGCTTTGCTACAGCACCGGCTCTTCTGTACGTCGGCATGCTGATGATCTCGTCAGCGAAGAAGATTGAATTTGACGGAGATATCGCTGATACGGCAGCCGCGTACATGGCGATGCTGATGATGCCGCTGGCGTACTCCATCGCGACAGGTATCATGTTCGGTATCCTGTCATGGGTTATTCTGAAGGTATTCGAGAAGAAGGCAAAGGATGTCAGCCCGGTAATGTGGGTGGTATTCGTTCTGTTCTGCCTGAGGATTGTATCTCTGGTTACAAACTTCTCGTAAATCAGACAATCAGATCCATCGATTAAATTCAGGCATTAAATCCGGTGTTAAATATGCTTGGTAATAATTAACAGCAATGCATGGCAGTGAAATGAATTGCAATGCGGCGAAGGGGCTGTCGCGTCATCTGATGCGACAGCCCTTTCGCTGCTTAAAAGCCTTATAAAATTCATCTGTGTACCAAACCGTCCGCCAGAACAGGCATTTCCCCCTGCGCTGCAACGGTTTATACAATTCATCCAAGTGTCACGACGACATTTACGTCAGTTTTACCCTGGACAGGAGGAATCACATTGCCTTCGATCGGAGTGCCGTCTATCGTCAGGGATTTCACACCCTTCTGCACATGAGCGGAGTTGTCCACGGTGATGTGGTATCTGACGCCGCGGAAGGTGCGGTCAATGGTGTATCCCTCCATGTTGTCAGGAATGCACGGATCAATTTTCAATCCGTGGAAGGTAGGCTGAACACCGAGGATGTACTGACTCATGGCCGTGAAGGTCCACGCGGCGGTGCCGGTGAGCCAGCTGTTTTTGCCCTCTCCGAAGGTTGGCGCGTCAATGCCGGCGACCATCTGACAGTACACATAGGGTTCTGTGCGGTGAATCTCGCTGATCTCTTCGAGATAGATCGGGCAGGTCTTGCGGAACACCTCGAAGGCGCGGTTGCCGTGGCCGAGAACGGTCTCCGCGCAGGCAATCCACGGATTGTTGTGACAGAAGATCCCTGCGTTTTCCTTATACCCCGGAGGATAAGAGGAAATTTCACCGAGCTCGACATGATATTTTGTGTAAGCCGGCTGCAGCAGGACGATGCCGTATTTTGTCTCGAGCTTCTGCTCAACACTTTTGAGTGCGGTTTCGGCCTTTCCGTCCTCTACTCCGACACCTGCCATTACGCACATGCCCTGAGGCTCGATATAGATCTGGCCCTCTTCACAGGTATGGCTCCCGACAGGCTTGCCATATGCGTCATAGGCACGGATAAACCAGCTGCCGTCCCATCCGGCATCTTCGATGGCGGTCTCCATTTCCCTCACATTCCTGCGGACTTCCGCAGCTTCTTCATCAAGACCGGTCTGATCACACAGTTCTGCATATTCCGTTCCGTATTTGACATACATTCCCGCGATAAAAACAGACTCTGCCACCGGTCCCTCGCTCGGACCGAAGGTCTGAAAGCTTTCGCCGGGTTCCTCTGAGAAACAATTCAGATTCAGACAGTCATTCCAGTCAGCGCGGCCGATCAGCGGAAGACTGTGGGGCCCCCGGTGTGTTGAGGTGAAGCGGAAGCTTCTTCTCAGGTGCTCCATCAGCGGAACGGCCCTGGAAAAATCGCAGTCAAAGGCGCATTTTTCGTCCAGAATTGAGAAATCGCCGGTTTCTCGGATGTATGCACAGACCGCGGCAATCAGCCACAGAGGGTCGTCGTTAAAGCCCCCGCCGATGTCCGCGTTTCCTTTTTTGGTCAGAGGCTGGTACTGATGGTACGTGCTGCCATCCTCGAACTGGGTATTCGCGATATCGATGATCCGTTCACGCGCTCTTTCGGGGATCAGATGGACGAATCCCAGAAGATCCTGACAGGAATCCCGGAATCCCATTCCCCTCCCGAGACCGCTTTCGAAATAGCTGGCGCTGCGGCTCATATTGAAGGTCACCATGCACTGATACTGGTTCCAGATGTTCACAAGGCGGTTCAGCTTTTCATCATCGGTGTGCACGGTATAGGTGGATAACAGCCGGTTCCAGTAATCCTTCAGTTCCTGAAAAGCCTGATCAACCTGTTCATCGGTCTGATATTTTGCAAGAAGCTCATTTGCCGGCTTCTTGTTGATGACATTCGGGGCCTCGAACTTCTGATCCTTCGGATTCTCACAGTATCCCAGAACGAAAATAAAGCTTTCCGAGGCACCTGGCGCGAGATCGACCTTGAGATGGTGGCTTCCAACCGGTTGCCAGCCGTGTGCAATGCTGTTCCTGCTTTCTCCTGCAAGCACTGCCTCGGGATTGGCGAAGCCGTTGTAGAGTCCGATGAAAGCTTCTCTGCTGGTATCGAATCCGGCGATATCGCGGTTCACCGAATAGACGGCATAGTGGTTCCGGCGCTCGCGATACTCGGTTTTGTGGTAGATCGTATTCCCGAGTACCTCTACCTCACCGGTGGAAAAATTGCGCTGGAAGTTTGAAGCGTCGTCCTGTGCGTTCCAGAGACAGAACTCTACGAAGCTGAACAGATCCAGATGCCGCTGGGAAGAGGAGTTGTTTGTCAGAATGATGCGGTTGATCTCACAGTTGTCATGAATCGGTACAAATGCCTGAAGCGTAGCCTCGATCTGATTTTTGCTGCCGGTGATAATGGTGTATCCCAGACCGTGGCGGCAGGAATAGCTGTCGAGTTCGGTCTGTGTCGGCTGCCAGCCGGGATTCCAGATGGTATCCCCGTCTTTAATATAGTAATAACGTCCGCCGTTATCGAGAGGACAGTTATTGTAGCGATATCTGGTGAGACGCAGGAGCTTCGCGTCTTTATAGAAGGAATATCCTCCAGCCGTATTTGAAATCAGGCTGAAAAAATCCTGCGAACCCAGATAATTGATCCAGGGAAGGGGAGTACGGGGAGTGCTGATTACGTACTCTTTGTTCGCGTCGTCAAAGTGTCCGAATTTCATCTGATATCCTCCTTTCAGATTCAGGTGGTTCTGTATATGCATACATAATATAAGACGGGTCTCTTGCGTGCGCGGCGTGACAGCCGGCTTTGTAATCGTCAGGATTCATCATCTGTCAGGTCTCTTGCGCCTGCCGCAACAGGCGGCATTGTAATCGTGAAGATTCATCATCTGTCAGATCTCTTGCGCGTGTCGTTACAGCCGTCCAGACTGGATTTTCGAAGAATCTGTACGAATACGTTTTCGTAACTAGTTTTAGCTCATTATAAGCTTCAATTATTTGAAAGTAAATAGCGAAAACGTTTTCAAAGACAAAGTATATGTAAACTAAACAAAAATATCGGAATATAATTGTGAAATGACAATAATTGACGAATAACCGAAAACGATTTAGAATGAGGTCAACGAAAACGATTAAGCGAGACGGACCAAAGGAGAGATCAGGTCATCATGGTGACGATTAAAGACTTATCAAAACTGTGCGAAGTTTCTCCGGCGACGGTCAGCAAGGCGTTGAACGGCTACGGAGACGTAGGAAAAGAGACGACGGAGCGGATCCTGAGGGCAGCCCGGGAGATGCATTACATGCCGAACGCAGCCGCGAGACAGCTGAAGACCAATATCTCGCATAATATCGGAGTCGTATTTGAGGACGAGACCATGAGTGGTCTGACCCATGAATATTTTTCGCAGATTCTGAACAGCGCGAAGAATACGGTAGAAGCTCTCGGGTATGACATTACGTTTATCAGCCAGACGATCGGCGGGAGATCCTTCACGGAACACTGCAGATACCGCAAGTGTGACGGGGTGCTGATCGCCAGTGTGGACTTCACAAGCCCCGCGGTGCGGGAACTGATTGACAGTGAGTTTCCCACGGTAACGATAGACTATACGTTTAATAATCACAGCTGTGTGATGAGTGACAATGTGAACGGTGCGTACCGGCTGGTGCATTACCTCTATGATAAGGGACACCGGAAGATCGCATTTATCCACGGAGAACAGACGTCGGTTACACAGAAACGGCTGAGCGGATTCTACAAGGCGTGCGGTGAACTCGGAATCGATGTGCCTGAGGACTATGTCATCGAGGGCAGGTATCACGACACAAGGGTATCGGGGGAGGCGACGCGCCGGCTTATGGAGCTGAAAGACCCGCCAACCGCGATCATGTACCCGGATGATTTCTCGTATATCGGCGGAAGCAATCAGTGTGAACGAATGGGGATTTCCATTCCGGGAGACCTGAGCGTGGTCGGATACGATGGCATCAATCTGTCGCAGGTGATTCGCCCGAAGCTTACCACGTGGTATCAGGACGCGGCAAAGATCGGAGAAGTCTCCGGGAGAAAGCTGGTTGAGTCCATCGAGCACAAGAAGAGCTGCATCGCAGAGGAGCTGCTCGTTGAGGGAAAGTTGCTGGAAGGACAGACGGTCAGAGATATTTCCGGAGATCCGCAGACTGCCGTGTAAGCGGTGTGCCGGATCGGGGTAACCGGGAAGTAAACGGGATCGTCTTCCATGGGACTTCCGTGTAAGCACTGTGAATGTGTCAGACGGGCGGTTGAATTGCAGAAAGTCCCGCCGCGAAAGCACGGATCAGATATACAGGCAATAATATTGCACCCAGATGTAATTAATACATAGAGGTAACCTGTCGTTTTGTATATCTAAAAAGAACTCTGTATCAAAATCCAAATTATGACAGCAGAGCTATTTAATGTAAGGGAGGAAAAAACATGAAGAAACGTATGAGAACATTACTCAGTCTTGCAATGGTGGCGGCACTGGTAGTGCCGATGGCAGCGTGCGGCAGCAGCTCCACGGCTTCATCATCCGCGGCATCCTCGTCCGGATCGTCCGCAAGCAGTGCAAGTACATCTGCTTCTTCCGGTGCGGCGGAAGAGACCACGGCTGCATCCTCAAGCTCGGCGGCTGAGGCGACGTCTTCGTCTGCAGATGCTTCCGGAGAGGGAACCGTTCTGAATATCCAGTGCTGGAATGATGAGTTCGCAAATCGTCTTGCGGCTCACTATCCGGGATTTGAGGCTGCTGATCCGAATGATGCCACGAAGGGCGGCAAGATCGGCGACGTTACCGTGAAATTTACCGTTACTCCTTCCGATGACAATGCATACCAGAACAATCTGGATACCGTACTTCCGCAGAACGCGGATGCATCAGCGGACAAGAAGGTTGATATCTTCCTGGTAGAAGCGGATTACGCGCTGAAGTATATTGACGCTGACGCGGATGTTGCGATGAAGCTCTCAGACCTTGGCATTACCGATGACGATCTCTCCAAGCAGTATCAGTATACAAAGGATGTCGTGACGGACGCGAACGGAGATATCCGCGGTTCTTCATGGCAGGCATGCTCCGCAGGACTGATCTTCAACCGTGATATCGCGAAGAAGGTTCTCGGAACAGACGATCTGGACGCGGTTCAGGATGCGGTTTCCAGCTGGGACAAATTCAATGAGACCGCCAAGAAGGTAAAGGATGCGGGCTATCAGATGTGCTCCGCTATGGATACCTATCGTGTATATTCCAACAACGTTTCCGGACCGTGGGTTCAGGACGGCAAGGTTGTGGTTGATGACAACATCAAGGCATGGGCAGATGATTCCAAGGCTCTTGTAGACGCAGGCGAGGAGAACTCCTATGAGCTGTGGTCTGACGACTGGTCAAAGGGATTCTTCAAGGATACTCCGGTATTCTGCTACTTCGGACCGGCATGGCTGATCAACTTCTCGATGCACAGCGATGAGGACGGATCCGTCGGCAAGGACGGCGGCTGGGGTCTGGTAACAGGACCGCAGGGCTTCTACTGGGGCGGCACATGGATCTGCGCGGCAAATGGAACGGACAACCCGACGCTTGTAAAGGACATCATCCTGAACATGACGACAAACGATGATATCATGAAGGAAATCGCTGTTGATGATTCTGACTGTGTAAACAACAAGACCGTTCTGGATGCTCTCGCAAGCGACGAGTCCTTCGGAAACCCGATCCTCGGCGGACAGAATCCGTACGCGATGCTGTCAGCAGGTGCTGAGAAGGTAGATATGAGCAACATCTCCATTTACGATCAGGGATGCAACGAGGAATTCCAGACCGCTATGAAGAACTACTTCGATGGAAATGCTTCCTATGACGATGCACTGGCGCAGTTCAAGAGCGCAATTCAGGAGAAATATCCGGATGTCAGCGTAGACTGACGGAAGGAAAAGGAAAGGAGCGATGGATCCGTGAAAGCTTAAGGATCCGTCGTCCCGGTCGGGGATCTGCTCTGACGGATCCCCGTTTTTATACGCAGATATAAATCGGAGCCATTTGAGTCGGGAGGTCAGGGTATGGAAAAACATAAGAAAAGCAGGATCAAAAGGCATAACCGGTACGGATATATTTTTCTGATACCCTTTATGGCAGTGTTTGTAATCTTTCAGATGATTCCGCTGGTTTCTACCATTTACAACAGTTTTTTTGAAAATTACAGATCGGGTCTGAAGCAGATCGGACCGAATTTCATCGGACTTGCAAATTACGCAAAGCTGTTTACGAGCGGTGATCTGCCGAAGTATTTCGCGAACACCATGATCATGTGGGTGCTTGGATTTGTGCCCCAGATCGTAGTCTCACTGGCGCTTGCAGCCTGGTTCACCGATCCGTCCCTGCACTTGAAAGCGCAGAGATTTTTCAAGACTGTGATTTATCTCCCGAACCTGATTATGGCATCGGCGTTTGCCATGCTGTTTTTCACCCTTTTTGCGGACAGCGGGCCTGTCAATTCGATTCTGATGTCTCTGCACCTGATTGTGAAGCCTTATAAGTTCATGTCTCATATCGGAAGCGTCCGGGGTATGGTCGCGTTTATGAACTTCCTGATGTGGTTCGGCAACACGACGATCCTCCTGATGGCAGGTATGCTGGGCATCGACTCGTCGCTGTTTGAGGCGGCCGAGGTAGACGGCGCCAATGCGAGACAGATTTTCTTCCGCATTACGATGCCGATTCTGAAACCGATTTTTGTGTATGTCATGATCACATCCCTGATCGGCGGCCTGCAGATGTTCGATGTTCCACAGATCCTGACGAACGGAAGCGGAGATCCGATGCGTTCTTCGATGACGCTTATCATGTATCTGAATAAGCATCTGTACAGCAAGAACTACGGAATGGCCGGTGCCCTGTCGGTGATTCTGCTGATCATTACCGGTTTACTGAGTATGGTTGTGTTCAAGACAACAGCGGACAAGCAGGACTGAAAGGAGGGGACAGGAGATGGCTGCAGTACAAAATAACGAAGAAAAAACAGCGAAGGGAACTGTCAGGGGAAGAAGAATTTTTTCCTATATAATACTCATCCTTCTGACCTTCCTGTGTCTGATCTGGTTCTACATTCTGTTCATCAATACCACCAGATCAAACGGTGAGCTGGGCAAAGGGTTCACGCCGATACCGAGTTCACATTTAATTGAGAATCTGTACAATATGCTGCACGGATCGCTTCCCTTCGTGCGGGGCATGCTCAATTCGCTGATCATTGCCGGCCTCAGCGCCCTGTGCAGCACGTATTTCAGCACGATGACCGCATATGCGATTCACGCGTATGATTTCAAGGGCAAGAAGGCCATTTATACCTTTATCCTTGCAATCATGATGATACCGACGCAGGTGTCCGCGCTTGGTTTTGTACAGCTGGTCAGCAAGATGAATCTGATGGATCACTATCTTCCGCTTGTGGTTCCGGCTGTCGCGTCGCCGATAGTATTCTTCTATATGAAGCAGTACATGGACTCGAATCTTCCAGGCTCTCTTCTGGAGGCCGCGAGGATCGACGGAGCCGGTGAATTCCGGATCTTCAACACCATTGTCATGCCGCTTATGAAACCGGCAATCGCGGTGCAGGCGATCTTCACCTTTGTCAACAGCTGGAACAATTACTTCACTCCCGCGCTGATTCTGCACAAGGAAAGCATGAAGACCCTTCCCGTGCTGATTGCGGAGCTTCGTTCCGCAGATTGGCTGAAGTTTGATATGGGACAGGTATATGCGGCTATCACCTTCTCCATCTTCCCGGTCATCTTCGTATATCTCTTCCTCTCGAAGTATATCGTCGGAGGAGTTACGGCCGGAGGTGTGAAAGGCTGATCCGGTATATAACAGGAGTTACGGACGGAGGCGTGAAAGGCTGATCCGGTATATATCCGGAAATTGAATACTGATTCAGAAAGAGGCTGTGAAAGCGGGTACGCTTGAGCAGCCTCTTTGTTTACGCGAACAGTGAGCCGCAGCCGAATGCGAAGTATTCGTGTGCGGCGAGCGTCGCGATAGCGAGATAAAACTCGCGCAGCGTGTTTTATCTCGTTGTGCCCGGGAAAGTTTTTCTGTATATGCACCGCGACACAGCGAAATTCGTCGTCAGTATGATTGCCGCTTGCGGGCATGACGGTTTTCTGTATACGCACCGCTTAAGTTCTTGCCGTACATAGATGGGGCGAAAGTAACTGGGCGGGTGGAGCTTTAGAAAGTAGTGCGGGTATGCATTGCGCGGCAACAAAGGGTTGTGCTATGATAAAACTATCTATGCAAAAAGGACATGAAACAATGAATTATATTGTCTTTGATCTTGAGTGGAACCAGAGCCCCTACGGCAAAAGCCGGGAGGTGAAGCGTCTTCCGTTTGAGATTATTGAGATCGGGGCCGTAAAGCTGGATGAGAACCGGGAGATTGTCGATACGTTTCAGCGTGTGATACGGCCGGTTGTCTACAAATCTTTGAATTACCGCACGCGGGAGATTGTGCATATCGGCAGAGAAGAACTGAAGAACGGCGATTATTTTCCGGATGCGGTCCGGCAGTTCCTGGCCTGGGCCGGTCCGGAATCGATTTTCTGCACCTGGGGCACCGTTGATCTGACGGAGCTTCAGCGAAATATGAAATATTATCAGGTGCTTGAACTGCTGAAGGGACCGCTTCATTACTATGATGTTCAGAAACTGTTCGCGGTCCAGTTCGAGGACATGAAGAGCCGCAGAGCACTGGAATACGGGATTGATTACCTGAAGCTCGGAAAGGACGAGGAATTCCATCGGGCGCTGGCTGATGCCAGGTATACCGCGCTGATTTTTCAGAAGATCGATATGGATGTTGTGCTTGCCTACGACTCCATCGACGTATATCAGAACCCGAAGAAGAAAACCGAGGAAATTCACACGATTTATAACGGGTACAGCAAATACATCTCCAGGGAGTTCAAAACCAAGGAGGAAGCGATGAAGGATCCGGAGGTCTGCAGTACCTACTGCTGCAGATGCGGAAGGAAGTCCCGGAAGAAGATGCGCTGGTTTTCCGTGAATTCGCGGAACTACTACAGCGTGGCCTGGTGTCCGGAGCACGGTTATCTGAAGGGAAAGATCCGGATGAAGCATACCGATGAGGGAAGGGTCTACGTGGTGAAGACCATCAAGATCAGCAGTGAGGCTGAGGCGGATGTGATCCGCAGCAAGCGGGACGGACTTCGCGCGAGAAGGCGCAAAAAAAGGCATGAAACCAGTGGAATGGCTTGACAATGCTTCAGCCGTCTTTTTATAATAGATTGCCTGAAAGGCATATATGGTTTTTTACATGTGACGAGAAAACATTGTAAACCAAAGGAGGAAATTACTGATATGTACCGAAAAGTCGATACAAACCTCAACTTCGTAGAGAGAGAGGGAGAAACAGAGAAGTTCTGGGAAGAGAACCAGATCTTCGAGAAAAGTGTAAAGAAAAATGAAGGGCACCCGATGTATATGTTCTATGACGGACCGCCGACGGCGAACGGCAAGCCGCATATCGGACATGTACTGACCCGTGTGATTAAGGATATGATTCCCAGATACCGCACGATGAAGGGATATGAGGTCCCCCGGAAGGCCGGATGGGATACGCACGGACTGCCTGTTGAGCTGGAAGTTGAGAAGGAAATCGGCATTGAGGGAAAGGATGAAATAGAAGCCTACGGAATCGAGCCCTTCATCAAGAAGTGCAAAGAATCCGTATGGAAATACAAGGGAATGTGGGAGCAGTTTTCCGGCAAGGTCGGGTTCTGGGCCGATATGGACAACCCCTACGTTACCTATTATGATGATTATATCGAGTCCGAGTGGTGGGCACTGAAGGAAATCTGGAAGAAGGGTCTTCTGTACAAGGGATTCAAGGTTGTTCCTTACTGTCCGAGCTGCGGAACGCCGCTCTCCTCCCATGAGGTTGCGCAGGGCTACAAGACCATCAAGGACCGCACTGCGATCGTCCGCTTCAAGGTAAAGGGCGAGGACGCATATTTCCTGGCATGGACCACCACGCCGTGGACGCTTCCCTCCAACATCGCGCTCTGCGTGAATCCGGAGGATGCGTACGCGAAGGTGAAGTGCGCGGACGGATATACCTATTACATGGCTGTCGCTCTTCTGGACAAGGTTCTCGGCCCTGTCGCGAAGGAGGAGGGAGAAAAGCCATACGAGATCCTTGAGACCTTCAAGGGAAAGGATCTGGAATACAAGGAGTACGAGCCGCTGTATCAGTGCGCGGCGGATGCGGCCGCGAAGCAGCACAAGAAGGCATTTTTCGTGTACTGCGATGATTATGTTACGATGACCGACGGTACCGGTATCGTTCATATCGCACCGGCATTCGGTGAGGACGATGCCCGCGTTGGGAGAAAGTATGACGCTCCGTTTGTTCAGATGGTAGACGATCACGGCCGCCTGAAGCCGGAGACCGGAAAGTTCGCGGGAATGCGCTGCAAGCCGACCGAGCACGAGATGAAGGATGAGGGTGCGGTCAGCGCGGATCCCGAGGTCCTGAAGGATCTTTCCGAGAGAAAGCTTCTGTTCGCGGCTCCGAAGGTAGAGCATGATTATCCGCATTGCTGGAGATGCGACACTCCTCTGATTTACTATGCGAGAGAGTCCTGGTTCATCAAGATGACAGCCGTTAAGGATGATCTCGTGCGGAACAACAAGGAGATCAACTGGATCCCGCCGACGATCGGAGAAGGCAGATTCGGAAACTGGCTGGAGAATATCCAGGACTGGGGTATCTCGAGAAACCGTTACTGGGGCACGCCGCTTCCGGTATGGACCTGTCCGGACTGCGGAAAGCAGATCTGTGTCGGCTCCAGAAAGGAACTCGCGGAGCTGACCGGAAATCCGGACGCGGAGCACACCGAGCTTCACAGACCTTATGTGGATCAGTTCACGATCAAATGTCCGGACTGCGGAGGCGAGATGCACCGTGTGCCGGAGGTTATCGACTGCTGGTTTGATTCCGGAGCGATGCCCTATGCGCAGCTTCATTACCCATTTGAGAATAAGGAGCTGTTCGAGAGGGAGTTCCCGGCGCAGTTTATTTCCGAGGCGGTGGATCAGACCAGAGGTTGGTTCTATTCTCTGCATGCCGAGTCCACACTGCTGTTCAACAAGCCTGCGTACAAGAATGTAATCGTGCTCGGCCTTGTGCTGGACAAGGACGGCAACAAGATGTCCAAGTCCAAGGGCAACGCGGTGGAGCCGATGTCCGCGCTGCGCAAGTTCGGAGCGGATGCGATCCGCTGGTACTTCTATATCAACAGCGCGCCGTGGCTTCCGAACAAGTTCCATGACAAGGCTGTGATGGAGTATTCCAGAAGATTCATGGGAACGCTCTGGAATACCTATGCGTTCTGGGTGCTTTACGCGAATATCGATAATTTTGATCCGACAAAGTATAAGCTGGATTATGATAAGCTTTCTGTCATGGACAAATGGCTTCTGTCCCGTCTGAATTCTACAATCAAGGAGACGGATGCGGATCTCGATCAGTACCGGATTCCGGAGGCTGCGAAGAGTCTGGAGTCTTTTGTCGACGACATGAGCAACTGGTATGTGCGCAGATCCCGTGAGAGATTCTGGGCGAAGGGAATGGAGCAGGACAAGATCAATGCGTACCTGACGCTTTATACCGCTCTTGTCGAGCTCTGCAAGGCAGCGGCTCCGATGATTCCGTTCATGACAGAGGACATCTATCAGAACCTCGTCCGCAGCGTGGACAGCAGTGCTCCGGAGAGCATTCATCTGTGCGATTATCCGACCGTGAACGAGGCGTGGATTGATCAGGAGCTTGAGCAGAACATGCGTGAGGTCACGAGGATCGTCGTGCTCGGACGTGCCGCGAGAAATGCTTCCGGAATCAAGAACCGTCAGCCGCTTTCCAGAATGTATGTCAAGGCGGACTTCCGTCTGGATGACTTCTATACCAAGATTGTGACCGATGAGCTGAATGTAAAGTCCGTGGAATTCTCGGATGATCTGAAGGTGGAGTACAGCATCAAGCCGCAACTGAAGACAGTCGGTCCGAAGTACGGCAAGCTGGTCGGAGGCATCCGGAAGGCCCTTTCCGGGCTGGACGGCGCAGAGGCGGTAGAGGAACTCAACGCGAACGGTGTGCTGACGATTTCTGTGGACGGACAGAGCATTTCTCTTTCAAGAGAGGATCTTCTCATTGATATCGCGCAGACCGAGGGTTATGTGGCGCAGGCGGATCAGGGCGTGACCGTGATGCTGGATACCACATTGACTCCTGAGCTGATTGAGGAGGGCTTCGTCGCGGAGCTGATCAGCAAGATTCAGACGATGCGTAAGGAAGCCGGCTTTGAGGTTATGGACCGCATCAAGGTCTATGCAAAGGGCAACCGTCATATCGCGGACATTCTGAAGGCGAACAAAGAAAAGATCTCCAGAGTCGTTCTGGCCGATGATATCGTGATCGGCGAGACGGCCGGCTATACCAAGGATTGGAAGATCAATTCTGAGGAAGTCACTCTGGGTGTCGAGAAACAGTAAGGATATTTCTGGGAGCCCGGATTTGCCGGACTCCCTAATGTCATATCAGCGTCAGGTAAGCCAGAGAAGCTGCGAAGCAGCACAGAGACGCGGGGGTCTGTACAACTGTCAGACCATATTTTATGGCGTCATATATGGTATGGCCGTTTCGTTGAGGTGAGCGCCGGCGGAGAAGATAACCCGCGAGGTGTGTTTGTCTCGTTGTCCGTAGGTACGCCGGTGAGTCTCCGGCAGTGTTTTTTCAGTGAAAGGGGAAAGAATGCTTAATCCGATATTCAAGAAAGATAATTTCAAGAAGGAAGTTAAAGATGAGATCAGAAGACTGTTCCGGACGACTCTGGAGGAAGCAAGCAATCATCAGATCTACCAGGCGGTATGCTATGTCGTCAAGGATGTCATTATCGACAACTGGATGGCGACCCAGCAGACCATGAAGAAGGATGATCCGAAGATCGTATACTATATGTCGATGGAATTTCTGACCGGAAGATATCTCGGCAATAACCTTCTGGCGCTTACCGCATACGGTGAGGTGAAGCAGGCACTGGATGAGATGGGAATTGATCTGGATGCCATCGAGGATGAAGAAAGAGACCCTGCACTTGGAAACGGCGGACTTGGAAGACTGGCTGCCTGCTTCATGGATTCACTTGCCACTCTTGGCTACACCGCTTACGGCTGCGGAATCCGTTATCACTACGGCATGTTCAAGCAGGAGATCAAGGATGGCTATCAGATTGAGAAGCCGGACAACTGGCTGAAGGACGGAAGCTACCCCTTCGAGCTGAAGCGTCCGGAGTACGCGAAGGAGATCAAATTCGGCGGGTACGTCGCGGTTGACTACGATGAGAAGACCGGCAGAAATTATTACCACCAGGAGGGCTATCAGTCGGTACGTGCCGTTCCCTATGATCTTCCGATTGTCGGCTACAACAACAATGTGGTAGACACCCTGCGCATCTGGGATGCGGAGGCCATCAATGATTTTTCGCTGGATTCCTTTGACAAGGGTGATTATTACAAGGCAGTGGAGCAGGAGAATCTGGCACAGACGCTGACCGAGGTTCTCTACCCGAACGACAATCATATGGCCGGCAAGGAGCTTCGCCTGAAGCAGCAGTATTTCTTCGTTTCCGCAAGCATCCAGACCGCGGTGAAGAAGTTCCTGAAGGGACATGATGATATTCATAAGCTTCCGGAGAAGGCGTGCTTCCATATGAACGACACACATCCGACGCTTACAGTCCCGGAGCTGATGCGGATTCTTCTGGACGAGCAGCATCTGGAGTGGGATGAGGCATGGGAGATTGTGACAAAATCCTGCGCTTATACGAATCACACCATCATGGCCGAGGCTCTGGAGAAATGGCCGATCGAGCTGTTCTCCCGTCTGCTTCCGCGTATCTATCAGATCGTCGAGGAGATTAACCGCAGGTTCTGTGAGGCAGTCAAGATCAAGTATCCGCAGAACAGCGATGAGAAGATCCGCAGCATGGCGATTATCTACGACGGCCAGGTGCGGATGGCAAACCTTGCGATCGTAGGCGGATTCTCGGTAAATGGTGTTGCGAAGCTTCATACCGAGATTCTGGAGAAACGTGAGCTGAAGGATTTCTATGAGATGTATCCGTGGAAGTTCTCCAACAAGACAAACGGAATCACGCAGCGGCGCTTCCTGCTTCACGGAGATCCGCTTCTGGCAGAGTGGGTAACCGGTCATGTCGGCAAGGAGTGGGTAACAGATCTGTCCACGATCAGCAAGCTTGCCATCTATGCGGATGATGAGAAGGCGCAGGCGGAATTCAGCAATATCAAGTACCAGAACAAGCTTCGTCTGGCAAAATATATTCAGGAGCACAACGGAATCGAGGTCGATCCCCGTTCCATCTTCGACGTACAGGTAAAGAGACTGCATGAGTATAAGCGCCAGCTGCTGAATATTCTTCATGTGATGTATCTGTACAATAAGATCAAGGAGCATCCGGAACTTCCGTTTTATCCGAGAACCTTCATTTTCGGAGCAAAGGCAAGTGCGGGCTATGAGCGTGCAAAGAAGATCATCAAGCTGATCAATAATGTGGCGGATGTGATCAATAATGACGCGAGCATCAAGAACAAGATCAAGGTTGTCTTCATCGAAGACTATCGCGTGAGCAATGCGGAGATTATTTTTGCGGCGGCGGATGTATCCGAGCAGATTTCCACCGCGAGCAAGGAGGCATCCGGAACCGGAAATATGAAGTTCATGCTGAACGGTGCGCTGACGCTGGGAACCATGGACGGTGCAAATGTAGAGATTGTCGATGAGGTCGGCGAGGATAACGCCTTCATCTTCGGACTGACTGCTGAGCAGGTCATCGATTATGAGAAAAACGGCGGCTATGATCCGATGCAGTATTTCAACAACGACGCCGATATCCGTCAGGTTCTCATGCAGCTGATCAACGGCATGTATTCCAACGGAGACATGGAGATGTTCCGGGACATCTACAATTCCCTTCTGTACCCGCAGAACGGAAACCGCGCAGATGTTTACTTCATTCTCGCGGACTTCAAGTCCTACGCGGCCGCTCAGGAACGCGTGGAATCCAAGTACCGCAATTCGGAGGAGTGGTACAAGAGCGCAATTCTGAATATTGCACATTCTGGAAAGTTCAGCTCGGACCGCACCATCCAGGAATATGTCGATGACATCTGGAAGCTTGACAAGATCGAAGTGAAATCATCTGATTTTCGTGGAGAGGTTTCACCGGAATAACCAGTTGTGCCCGGGGAGCGCAGGCAGCGCATGGATAAGGGATTTCAAGGAGTATAGATAAGATAAACGGGAGGCGATAAACCTTGGATAAAGAGGAATATCATCAGAAATTAGACGAACTGACGGCTTATGTCAGGGAGAAGGATTATGAAAACGCCCTGAGCATCGTCGATTCGATTGACTGGCGCCGTGTCAAGAGCATTAACACCCTGAACATGGTGGCAGATGTATATGAAGTAAATAAGGACTATGAGAGCGCTAAGGATATTCTGGTTCTGGCGTACAGCCGCGCTTCGATCGGGCGGAATATTCTGTACCGCCTGGTAGAGGTCTGCATCCGTCTGAACCAGATCGACGAGGCGGAAAAATATTTCCGGGAGTTTTCCAAGGTCGCCAAAAACGACAATTCACGCTGCCTTCTGCAGTATAAGCTGTTCAAGGCAAAGGGCGCGCCGCTGGAGGCACAGATCGATGTGCTGGAGGAATACAAGGAACGGGAGTATACCGAGCGATGGGCTTATGAGCTTGCCGTCCTGTATTCGAAGGCAGGTGATACAAAGAAATGCGTGGAAACCTGCGACGACCTGATTCTGTGGTTCAGCGAGGGCAGATATGTCATGAAGGCCATGGAGCTCAAGAAGCAGTACGCGGCTCTGACACCTTCACAGGAGCAGAACTATAACCGGATGAAGGCAGCGGCAAACCGCCGGAAACAGGAGCAGAGTGCCGGTGTGGCTTCTGAGGATACAGAGAGCACAGAGGAAGATGCTTCCGCGAGAGCCGGGATATTTAAGGAAGAGGAAAGGGAAGTTCCGGAATCCTCGTCATTCGTGAAGCATGACAGAAATCGCGGGGAAGCCGCTGGTTCTCTGGAGTCAGAAAATCAGGTTTCCGGAAGAGGAAAGCGTTCGGAGCAGGAACATCCGGCGGAGTCCGCGGCCGTGGAATTCAAGGACAGACTGGAGAAGGGCTTCCATCATGTAATGCATTCCTTTGCAGAGGAGGGCGAGACCATTGATTCCGGAAGAAATCAGGATGAGAATGCGACCGTAGATTCCAGAAGGAATTCGGGTCAGCATGCGGGATCTGATCTCCGCAGAACTTCAGATGCGGGGCGGACAGCCGATACAGAGAGAGCTTCAGATGAAGATCTGCGATCGGACTTCGAGAGAAGCGCTGACGGATCGCAGGCTTCGCGTGTCAGCGGAAGCGGGAGACCGTCGAATAATCCGGAATTGAAACAGCAGAATTCTGTTTCAGCGAGAAAACTGACGCCGGCGGCTGCCGCGGCTGAGAAGGCGCGCAGAGAAGGAACCAGCAGGAAGATGGACACCGGAGATTTCAATCTGGATGCATTCCTCGCTGAGACAGCGGGATCCTTCTCGAGCGAAATCGCAGCGGGAGCTGCGAAAAGTGAGACGGCAGGTGATGCAAAAGCCGAAGCGTCTGTGAAAGAGGCAGGCATCGCGAAAGCTGAGGCTCCTGCAAAAGCAGAGGCTCCCACGAAAGCGGATGGGGCTGCGAGAGATGCAGTACCTGTGGAAGAGACAGAGACTGTCGAAATCGAGACTCCGAAAGCAGAGGCTGAGATAGTGGAAGAGAAGGTCTCTGACAGGACAGGAGTTAAGACCGGGACCCGGTTTGAAGAGGCCGAGGTAGTCGAGGAAGAATCACTGGAAGAGGCCGAGGTGGTGGAGGAAGAATCACCGGAAGAGGCCGAAGTAGTCGAGGAAGAATCGCCGGCAGAGGCCGAGGTGGTCGAGGAAGAATCGCCGGCAGAGGCCGAGGTAGTCGAGGAAGAACCAGCGGCAGAGGCCGAGGTAGTCGAGGAAGAATCGCCGGCAGAGGCTGAGGTGGTCGAGGAAGAATCGCCGGCAGAGGCCGAAGTGGTCGAGGAAGAATCACCGGAAGAGGCCGAAGTGGTCGAGGAAGAATCGCCGGAAGAGGCCGGGACGGTCGAAGAGGAAGTACCGGAGGAGACAGAAAAGTCGAAGAATCTGGCGGGCGGGATCCGGCTCCGTGATCTTGAGGAAGAAGATTTGTCCAGAGAGGTCACACCGGAGACATTGAAGACCGGGTCTGGGACAGAAGGAGCAGCTGCAGGCACCGGAAGCGTACCGTCGGAAGAAGTCAGAACAGATGGCACCTCAGCAGACGCGGATTCTGCGAAACCGAAGAAGAAGGAAATTCATTACATCGAGGAACTTGAGATTCCGGATCCGCAGCCTAGTGAGGCGGAGAGAGCCTCTCATACGCATACGATACCTCTGGATACGATCGGTGCTAACACTGTACCGATTTCAATCGACAAGATCCTGAGTGAAGAGACTCCGGAGGAGCGCCGGATCCGTATCATGAACCGGGCAAAGCCGACGCGGATGAATGAGGAACAGCGTAAGATCTTTACATATTTTGCAAGAATCCCCGGAATGGACGCTCAGATTCTGGAAGCGATCAGCTGTGTATATGAGCACGCAGGCGAGAAGACATCCCTTCACGGCAATATCGCGGTCATGGGAGCCCGTGGAACCGGAAAAACCCGTCTGACACACGGACTTGTCGTCGCGATGTGCAAGGATCTCGGCATGGATGCAGCAAAGGTTGCCAGAGTCAGAGGCACTGATCTGAATGAGAAGGATCCCGCAAGAGTTGTAGCCAGAATGGCAGGCGGCTTCTTCATCATCGAGGATGTGTCGGGAATGAACGAGGCTACCGTTGAGAAGCTCAGCCAGGCAATGGAATTTCGGACGGACTGCATGATCACTATCATCGAGGATGAGAAGGTCGCGATGCGGGCGTTTCTCAAGAAATATCCGCGTTTTGCCGCAAAGTTCGACCGCGTCATCTCCATTCCTGTCTTCACAAATGACGAGCTGATCACATTCGCCAGAACCTATGCGACAGAAAATGGTTATAAGATCGACGATATGGCGATTCTTGCGCTTTACACTATGATCGGCAATATGCAGACTGAGGAAGAGCCTGTGACCATCTCCATTGTGAAGGACATGATTGACAAGGCGATCGGCCGCTCTTCGGCGAAGCGGCGCAGAAGCAGGAAGAACAAGAAAGATAAATGGCTTGTGCTTCAGGAGAAGGATTTCAATCTCACCTGAGCAGGCAGAGGATCTCTGGCCGCACCGGAAACGAAGCCGGCGCGGCCAGCTTCTTACATGCAGAGACAGTGTCATGCTGTAGTTTTTATCAGGGAATAGAAAAATTGAGTGAATCAAGAAAAGAGCCATGGCTCGGTACGCCGGCCAGAACAATTGAGATATTGCAGAAGTATGGCTTTCGATTTCAGAAGAAATACGGCCAGAACTTTCTGATCGATCCGCACGTGCTGGAGAAGATTATTCGTGCTGCCGGGATCGGACGGGATGACTGCGTAATAGAAATCGGACCGGGAATTGGAACGCTGACCCAGTACCTCGCCTATGCTTCACGCGAGGTGTATGCGGTGGAAATCGACCGCAATCTGATACCGATCCTGGAGGACACACTCTCGGACTGGGACAATGTGACGGTCATCAATCAGGACATTCTCACACTCGATCTGAACCGCTTTGTGGAGGAGCACAACGGTGGAAGGCCGGTTAAGGTCGTGGCAAACCTTCCGTATTACATTACGACCCCTATTTTGATGGAGCTTCTGGAGAAGAAGGTTCCACTGGAGTCCGTGACTGTCATGGTCCAGAAGGAGGTTGCGGAGCGGATGCAGGCATCCCCTGGGACAAAGGATTACGGGGCTCTGTCACTGGCAGTTCAGTATTATTCCAGACCGGAAATTGTGGCAAATGTACCTCCGAACTGCTTCATGCCAAGGCCGAACGTAGGTAGCGCGGTGATCCGTTTGACCGGCCGCCTGGCGGAAGAAAGAGTCCCGGTACAGGATGAAGGACTGATGTTCCGTCTGATCCGTGCCTCCTTCGCGCAGCGGAGAAAAACGCTTTTCAACGGACTGAGAAACAGCCGGGAGCTTGATTATTCCAGAGAACAGATTGAATCTGCCATGGAGAAATGCGGGCTTTCGGAGAACATCCGGGGCGAGGCACTGGATCTGAAGCAATTTGCGGATCTTGCGGACGCGTTGTCCGAAAACCACTATATCCCTGAAGATGGGTAAATCTTTGGCTGCCTGGCACCCTTTGGCAGAATACCATATTTCCGAATACAAAAACTCCCCGGCATCAGCTGTTCGCTGCCTTGGCAGCGTTCAGATGTGATGCCGGGGAGTTTATATATCAGCTTTCTCGGATTATTCTCCGAAATATCTCTTCAGAAGTCCCTCGAATGCCTTGCCATGTCTTGCCTCATCACGAGCCATCTCATGAACAGTGTCATGGATTGCGTCCAGATTCTCAGCCTTTGCTCTCTTTGCAAGCTCGAACTTTCCTTCTGTTGCGCCGTACTCAGCCTCTACACGAAGCTCAAGGTTCTTCTTTGTGCTTGTGGTTACAACCTCGCCAAGGAGCTCGGCAAACTTGGAAGCATGCTCTGCCTCTTCATGAGCAGCCTTCTCATAGTACAGACCGATTTCCGGATATCCCTCGCGGAATGCTACACGGGCCATTGCCAGATACATTCCAACCTCAGAGCACTCACCCTCGAAGTTAGCCTTCAGGCCTTCCTTGATATCTTCCGGAACGTCAGCGGCAATGCCTACTACATGCTCGGCAGCCCATGTGCGCTCAGCAGTCTCATCGATCTTTACAAATTTGGATTTCGGCTGTTTGCAGGTCGGGCACTTCCAGTCAGCAGGAAGATCCTCGAACTTAACGCCTTCAACCTCTTCATCATAGATGTGTCCGCATACTGTACATTTCCATTTAGCCATTTGAGTTACCACCTTTCTTAAAGAAAAATTGTGCTGTCGTTTTACCTCCTCAGGGTAATCGGACAAAAACCATCATAACCAACTGCAACAATTACACAACAAATCTTATTGGAGTTACAGCTTATGCTGTGGGCTGAATCCCGACGGGGTGATGCGTCTCAGAAGAGTATTCTTCTTCAGACAGGTTCATCGCTTCCTTTTTCTTGCAGTCTGCGCAGATCCCGTAGAAAACAATACTGCAGCTTTCAATTTCGCCGTCAAAGCGGCGGGCTGCTTCCTCCTTGAACCGTTCCGTATCCACAAAATCCATATCTGTCATGGCTCCGCACCTGCGGCAGATAAAGTGATCGTGCGGAAGGACGTTTCCGTCGAACCGGTCCGCGACACCGTCTGCGGCAAGTTTCTGGATTTTGCCAAGATCAGATAAAAGGGAGAGGTTACGGTATACAGTTCCAAGACTGATATTCGGAAATTCCTTCCGTATATCCGCAAAAATCATATCCGCTGTTGGATGATCCTTGCGATGCTGGAGATTATTGTAGATAGCCTCCCTCTGGCGGCTGTGTTTCAATACTGCCATGCCTTTATCCTTTCTTTAAAATAATAATGAGAACGATTACTGTTTATAGTATAGGACTTACCTCCCTTGTTGTCAACAGGTAATTGAAAAAATTTTACATTTCTACATTTCTGCTTTTACAATGCAGATGTGATTCAAAAATTCTGTTTTTATTATACACTGCATCTTAAAAAACGTAGCCTTGTCTGCAAAAAGTCTGTCTTACCTGGTGTAAGTGAGCGACAGTAAGAATTCACTTATTTCGATCGTGCTTCCGTTCCTCAGGAGCCTTGTATCCGTGCAGGCCGATGAGACGCTGGTTGCGGCTTCCGCGGAACAGAAGAGTGACGTCCTTCTGCGCTTCAATGAACTCACCGTCGACGATGAGATCAATATAGGAGAGCATCTCCTCCGTTACATCAGTGTACACTTTTCCGCCCTTCATCAGATCAACATCATAGGTGTAGCCGGTGTAGCACCAGATGTCCTTGGAGGGGTATGCCTCGCGGACCCGCTTCAGAAGCCGGACAAGAACCTGCTGGTTCTCAGGCTCAAAAGGCTCGCCGCCAAGCAGCGTGAAACCCTGGATATAATCCGGTCTGAGTGCTTCAAGAATCTCCTCCGTGGTTTCTTCGGTAAAAGGTGTTCCATAATTGAAATCCCAGGTCATGGAATTAAAACAGCCTTTGCAGTGGTGTCTGCAGCCGGAGACAAAGAGACTGACTCTGACGCCAGGGCCGTCCGCTATATCAAACTCCTTGATGTTCGCGTAATTCATAGACACAATCCTTTCGTAAATACTTGTTCATTTTCTTTAAGAAACATTTTTGACACCTGATGAATTGTTTGACGGATTAACTTTCGTATTATTTTTCCGGACGAAAAAAATACTGCTGAAAGAAGCTGTCATATGCCGGCACAAGCTCTGGCAACTCCGTATCACCCCCGCGATCACCCGCGTTTAAGATGTGTGATGCAAAAGAGACCGCCGCACCGGCCGCTTCCATGATTCCGTGTGTCGCCTGATCCGCTCTGGTGTTCCGGATGACGGAGTCGGGCAGTAGATGCTGCCGGAGACACATGCGGGAGACATATATTCATGGAAGGTGGCTGGTGTGGCGGTCTCAATCAATTCGTAGCTTATATCTGTCAGCGGCACGGAAGCTGCGAAGCGGTTCTCGTGCCGCGGGGACTTATACAGTGCGCAGCACGGAGCAATCCGCAGCTTATACAGTGTGTGGCACGATTTATCGTATGGCGTTACTGTATATTACAGCACTATAGAACACAGATTACAGATTACAGATGAAGGACTCTGTCCTTGATTTCCTGTGTGCGGCCCTGGTTCCAGAACTGGGTTCCGATGTATCCGCAGGTGCGGCGCGCGACGGACATCTTGCTCTGATCGGTGTTTCCGCAGTTCGGGCATACCCAGATCAGTTTTCCGTGCTTGTCCTCCTTGATCTGGATCTCTCCGTCATAACCGCAGACCTCGCAGTAATCGCTCTTGGTGTTCAGCTCGGCGTACATGATGTTGTCGTAGATAAACTGCATCACGGAGATTACGGCAGGGATATTGTCCTGCATGTTCGGAACCTCGACATAGCTGATGGCTCCGCCCGGGGAAAGCTTCTGGAAATCGGCCTCGAACTTAAGCTTCTGGAAGGCATCGATCTTCTCGCGGACGTTGACATGATAGCTGTTCGTGATGTAGTTGTGGTCGGTGACATCCTTTATCACACCGAAGCGCTTCTGCAGGCACTTTGCGAATTTGTATGTGGTGGATTCCATCGGGGTTCCATACAGAGAGTAGCTGATGTGCTCCGCGGCACGCCACTCGGCGCACTTGTCATTCAGGTGCTGCATAACCTTGAGAGCGAACGGTTTTGCCTCAGGGTCGGTGTGACTCTTTCCGGTCATGTATACGCACATCTCATAGAGACCTGCATATCCGAGACTGATGGTGGAGTAGTTGTTGTACAGGAGCTTGTCGATGGTTTCACCCTTCTTCAGTCTCGCGAGCGCGCCATACTGCCAGAGGATCGGGGCAACATCAGAAGGTGTCCCCAGCAGTCTCTCGTGGCGGCAGCGGAGAGCACGGTGACAGAGCTCAAGTCTCTCATCAAGGATCTCCCAGAACTTGTCCATATCCTTTTTGGAGGAGCAGGCCACATCAACAAGATTGATGGTAACGACGCCCTGGTTGAAACGGCCGTAGTACTTGTGCTTTCCGTCGATGTGATTTCTGGATCCGGATTTGTTGTCGTTGTCGCAGAGACCTTCCGGTACACTTTCGTTGTCCGGTGTGAGGAAGCTTCTGCATCCCATGCAGGGATATACATCACCGTTCTTGTATTCCTTCATCTTCTTTGCGGAGATGTAGTCGGGAACCATGCGCTTAGCGGTGCATTTAGCCGCAAGCTCGGTCAGATAGTAGTACTTTGAGTCGGGATGAATGTTGTCCTCGTCCAGAACGTAGATCAGCTTCGGGAAGGCGGGGGTGATCCATACACCTTTCTCGTTCTTGACACCCTGCATTCTCTGGATCAGAACCTCGCGGATGATGGCGGCGAGATCGGTTCTCGTCTGCCCGTCCGGAACCTCATCCAGATACATGAACATGGTAACGAAGGGAGCCTGTCCGTTGCAGGTCATCAGAGTGATGAGCTGGTACTGGATGGTCTGGATGCCGCTCTTGATTTCTTCCGCAAGACGGCGCTCCGTGATGAGGTTGATAATCTTCTCATCCATGTCCTCTCCGCACTCCTGACGCTCGGCGATAACCTCCTTGCGGATCTTCTGCCGGCTGATGTCGACGAAGGGCGCGAGGTGGGCGAGGGTAAAGGACTGACCGCCGTACTGGTTGGAGGCAACCTGAGCGACAATCTGTGTGGTGACATTGCAGGCGGTGAAGAAGCTGTGGGGCTTTTCAATCAGAGTCTCACTGATGACAGTTCCGTTCTGCAGCATGTCCTCGAGGTTGATCAGGTCGCAGTTGTGTTCCTTCTGCGCGTAGTAATCGGAGTCGTGGAAATGAATGATTCCGGCCTCATGCGCCTGTACGATATCCTCCGGAAGGAGAATACGCTTTGTCAGATCCTTGCTGACCTCTCCGGCCATGTAGTCACGCTGGGTGGAGTTGATGACAGGGTTCTTGTTGGAATTCTCCTGCTTCACCTCTTCATTGTTCTGCTCGATCAGCGAGAGAATACCATCGTCTGTGGTGTTTGATTTTCTCGCGAGCGTTCTCTTATAGCGGTAGCGGACATACTTCTGCGCAACCTCAAAGCCACGCATCTCCATGATTCCGGTCTCTACCATGTCCTGGATGTCCTCGACATTGACCGCGTGAGGCGACTGGCTGACACGGTCTGCGACATTGTCAGCAATCGCCTGGATCTGATACGGGTTCATCTGATGAATCTTGTCGACTTCCTTGTTGGCCTTTGCAATTGCGTTGCAGATCTTCGTAATGTCGAAGGTGACCTCTTCGCCATTTCGTTTAATGACATTTGTCGTAACTTTCTTTTCCATTTCTAATCCCCCTGGGTAGTGAAAAAACAGATTCTGGAACTCTGCCTGTTTGAATGTACTATATTTTGTTAAAAACAAAAAGTAGGGCACAACATCTTGTGTGCCCTACTATAATAACCTAACACTTGCAGAATGTGAAGGGGAAACTTGCGAAAAAAGTTCACAAGAAATCTCCGGTAAATTCAGCGTTTTTTAGTGTATAAGCTCTTCGAAAACGCAGAAGGGCTCGACGCACGCGAAGCGTGCGAAAGAGCCCGGATGCGATTTCGAAGGCAACAGGTATGAGGATGAAGCGCGAATGCGCGAAATCCGAATACCTGTTAGCGGCACGGAAGCTGCGGAGCTGCGAAGTGACGCGAAGCTTATACAGAGTAATAAAAGAGAGCTCTTCGAAAACGCAGAAAGGCTCGACGCACGCGAAGCGCGCGAAAGAGCCCGGATGCGATTTCGAAGGCAACAGGTATGAGTCTTTATTAATATGCCTTTGCCCAGATAACCTCGTGCTTCGCGGGCTTTCCGCAGCATACACACCGGTCGCTGATCCGGATCTGCTTGAAGGGAATGCAGCGGGAGGTAGCAGTGGTATCTGCCTTGATCTTGTTTTCACAGGCTTCATCACCGCACCACATCGCTCTCACGAAGCCCGGCTTTTCTGCAACAGTTTTGCAGAAGGTATCATAATCAGTCGCGTCATAGATATGGGTGTCCAGGTGCTCCTTTGCGCGGCGGAACATGTCAGCCTGAATGGTTTCAAGCAGAACGGGAACCTGCTGCGGGATCTCTTCGATCGGGACGATGGTCTTTTCGCGGGTGTCGCGGCGGACAAGAACGGCCTGACCCTTCTCGATGTCCTTCGGTCCGAGCTCGATACGGATCGGGATGCCGCGCATCTCCTGCTCGGAGAACTTCCAGCCGGGACTCTTCTCTGAATCATCGAGATTCACACGGACGCCGGCAGCGGCAAGGGCAGTTTTTACTTCAAGAGCCTTGTCCATGACGCCCTCGGCATCCTGGCGGATCGGAATGATCATGACCTGAACCGGAGCGATATGAGGAGGCAGTACGAGACCGCTGTTGTCTCCGTGCACCATAATCATGGCTCCGATGACGCGGGTGGTCATTCCCCAGGAGGTCTGATGCACATACTTGAGGGTATTGTCCTTGTCTGTGAACTGTACGCCGTAAGCCTTTGCGAAGATGTCGTCAAAGTTGTGACTGGTGCCGGACTGAAGGGCCTTTCCGTCGTGCATCATGGCTTCGACGGTGTAAGTGTGCTTTGCGCCTGCAAATTTCTCCTTCTCGGTTTTCTGTCCCTTAATTACAGGGATAGCCATATCCTGCTCCAGGAAATCGGCATAGACGTTCAGCATCTGAACGGTTCTCTCTTCCGATTCCTCTGCGGTTGCGTGAGCAGTATGACCCTCCTGCCACAGGAATTCACGGGAGCGGAGGAAAGGACGGGTTGTCTTCTCCCAACGCAGAACGGAACACCACTGGTTGTATAATTTTGGAAGATCTCTGTGGGAATGGATGTCTTTTGCATAAAAATCGCAGAACAGTGTCTCGGAAGTCGGGCGCACACAGAGACGCTCAGTCAGCTTCTCGGATCCGCCCTGGGTGATCCAAGCAACCTCCGGAGCGAAGCCTTTCACAAGCTCCGCCTCCTTGTTGAGAAGGCTTTCCGGGATCAGCATCGGCATATATACGTTCTGAACGCCGGTCGCTTTGAAGCGGGCGTCGAGATTATTCTGGATATTTTCCCAGATCGCATAGCCGGCGGGTTTAATCGCCATGCAGCCCTTTACGCTGGTGTATCCGATCAGATCGGCCTTGACGCAGACATCGGTATACCACTGCGCAAAATCGTCTTCCATCGACGTGATTTGCTCTACTAATTTTTTATCCTTTGCCATAGTGAACTCCTGATTATTTATCGATCCTGTACATAACGGTACTTAATGTGGTTGCGGTTTCTTCGTGAACGCAATCAGCATAAATTCTAACCTCAATAGAAATGGTTGTCAAGGCTGACGGTACCGCTTCGTTTGACGATTTTGCCACCGCACGCTCGTGACTTTAGTCATGAGTTAGGTGGCATTTCCTTGAAATTTTAGTGCACATATGGTGTAATATTTATATGGATAAAGATACTATATTTTCAATACCTAAAGATGTTACATATGGTAGAGGTTATGTATATTCCCTGCAATATCATATCGTATGGGCTACAAAGTACAGGAAGTCCATATTCATAGGTGAAATAGAGACGGATATTAGAAATTATCTCCTCGAAACACTTAAATCTTTAGACATGAATATCATTGCCATGGAAATTATGCCCGATCATATACACCTGCTTGTGGATTGTAAACCGCAACTTCGGCTATCGGATGCTGTTAAAGTGCTTAAAGGCAATACAGCAAGGTGGTTATTTTTAAACCATCCTGAAATCAAGAAAAAACTTTGGGGTGGTCATTTATGGAATCCATCATACTTTGTTGCTACTGTGAGTGATGAAGTCTAAAACAGGTTACAGACTACATCAATTCTCAGAAGATTAAATAGGAAGGAGGTCTGCGGTATGCGGATATACACAACTTACAGCGTTAAGATTAAGCATTACAACCATATATTCAAAGATACTGTTGCTATATACAGGCGTGCCGTAGATTATCTTATTGCTGTCTGTATTGATAAATGGGATACCGTTGTTACTTTCAAAGGACAGAGCAGACTTACATATATCGAAAGTCTTGTTCATGCCACGAAGGATAATCCAAGTCCTGAATACGATTTTGATTTAAGATTCTATAAAATGCCAAGTTATATGCGCCGCGGTGCAATTAACGACGCCATCGGAAAAGTATCCTCTTATAAAAGCAATCTGGCTAATTGGAGGGGAAACCCTGCTGGCAAAGAGCCGTTATATCCCAAAGCAGGATATGTATTTCCATCAATGTACCGAACTGTAATGTACAACCAGACAGATGATTATGCTGCACAGATTAAAGTCTATGTCCGTAATACATGGGACTGGATTACTGTAGCCCTTCGTAAAACAGACATGGATTATATATACAGGTATTGCAAAAACAGGAGACAGTGCGCTCCTACTCTTCAAAAACGTGGCAAGGAGTGGTTTTTGGATTTCCCATTTGAAGAAAGCACTACACTTAAAGAGGTATCCATATATGATAAGACCATTGTTTCCGTAGACCTAGGCATAAATACAGCCGCTACTATTTCTGTAATGCGTTCGGATGGCACTATTCTCGGGAGACATTTTTGTAAACTCCCTAAAGAAACAGACTCTCTGATGCATAGCATTAATCGTATCAAAAAGGCACAGCAGCATGGAAACTACAAAACTCCGAGATTATGGGCTAAAGCAAAAGGTATTAACCACGGCATTGCATCAAAGACCGCTAATTATATTATGGATATAGCAGTTCTCTATAATGCAGATACCATAGTATTTGAACATCTGGACCAAAATGGCAAAGTCCGTGGTTCCAAAAAACAGAAGCTCAAAATGTGGCGAAGTCAGGAAGTTCAATCTATTGTTACAAATAAAGCCCACAGATTAGGAATGAGAATCAGTCATATCTGTGCATGGGGAACAAGTAAATATGCATATGATGGAAGCGGCATAGTTCTTCGTGGAAAGGCTGGTGGATTTAACACATATGAACTTTGTAAGTTCCAAAACGGTAAAATCTACAACTGTGATTTATCTGCATCCTATAATATCGGAGCAAGATATTTTATACGTGAAATATTTAAATCCCTGGATGAGAGTTCGAGGTTGGCAATTGAGGCAAAAGTTCCTCAGTCTGCCAAGAGAAGCACCTGCACATTCTCTACTTTAATTAGCTTGAATGCGGAGCTTATGTCTTTAGCGGCATAAGTATCTGAGTTTTAGCTGTATGGTAGAAATGTAGTCCATCTGCTTAAAGCAGATGCAGCCATAAGGCTGTAATAGGAAGCACGCGACTTTAGTCGTGTGAGGCTTCACAGGCTGACGGTACCGCTTCGCTTGCATCAGGCTGTAAAACGGATTATGATGGTAAAAGTTCAGACGGAGAATTTCCGAAAAAGCTGAAGTGAGAGTGGAAAGGTACTGCGTAGTATGAAGATAAGAATACCGGCGACTGTCCGCATGGTTCTGGACAGCCTGCATGCAAAGGGATATGAAGCTTATATCGTAGGCGGATGTGTGCGTGATTCCATTCTGGGAAGAAGGCCGGAGGACTGGGATATCACGACGTCGGCCCTCCCGGAGCAGGTGAAGCGGATTTTTGTGAAGACGGTGGATACCGGAATCGAGCATGGAACGGTGACGGTGCTTGTGGGCGGCAGGGCGCATGAGGTGACGACTTATCGGATTGACGGTACATATAAGGACAGCCGTCATCCGGAGAACGTTACCTTCACGGCGAGTCTGCCGGAGGACTTGAAGCGCCGGGATTTCACCATCAACGCGATGGCATACAATGAGGAAGAGGGTCTGATTGATCTCTACGGAGGAATGGATGACCTGCAGCGCAGGTGCATCCGCTGTGTAGGAAACCCGGAGGAACGTTTTTCAGAGGACGCTCTGCGGATCCTGCGTGCGGTTCGTTTTTCGGCGCAGCTGAATTTCGGAATTGATCCGGAGACGATCGCGGGAATTGTAAAGCTGGCTCCGAATCTGGCGAAGATCAGTGCAGAGCGCATCTGCGCGGAGCTTACGAAGCTGATTACATCAGATCACCTGGAGTATCTGAAGGTGGCTTATCAGGCCGGGATCACAAGGATCATCCTTCCGGAATTTGATGAGATGATGCGAACGCCGCAGAACAATCCGCATCACATGTACAGCGTCGGCGAGCATACTCTCGTCTCCATGGCGGAGGTGAAAAACGACAGAATTCTGCGTTTCACGATGCTTCTTCATGACGTAGGAAAACCGGCATGCAGAACGACAGACGCAAATGGAATTGATCATTTCAAAGGGCACGGAGAGAAGGGCGCTGCCATGGCTGTGAAGATCATGCGGCGGCTGAAGATGGACAACGACACCATCCGCCAGGTGCGGACGCTCATCATCTATCATGACTGGAGAGTAAAGCCGGATGAGAAGCAGGTCCGTCATCTTATCAATAAGGTAGGGAAGGATCTTTTTCCTCTCTTCATCAGGGTACAGGACGCCGATACCATGGCGCAGAGCGAGTGGAAGCGCGAGGAGAAGCTTCGCCGTGTGATCGGAGTGGCTCAGGTCGGAGAAAAAATTATCAGTGAGAATCAGTGCGTGGATCTGAAAGGCCTGGCGATTAACGGCAGAGATCTGATCGACGCAGGAATTCCGAAGGGACCGGAGATCGGCGTCTGTCTCCAGAAGGCACTGGAGCTTGTGCTGGATGATCCGGAGAAGAACAATCGGGAATTTCTTCTCGGCTTCTGTACGGGATCGTCCGAAGAACGGAGCAATCGGTAGCTTGTACAGCATGTGGCATGATGTATCGCATGGCGGTTTATTGTACTGAAAATGCAGGTGAGAGAGCGGCTGTGAGTTCAGACGATTTTCAAAAAATGCCCTGATCATGACGAGAAATTTAAATTCAGACAGAGATCGCGAATCCGTGCGCAGGAAAAATCCTGTGCCAATCGGGAAAAAACAAAAAGGCGGTTGTCAGAAGCCGGAGGATGGTATAAAGTAAACTCTTGAGGATGCTTGAAACACTTGGATTTTCTTGACAAATCAGGCGTCTGATAGTATAAAAAGACCATATATTGTAAATTTTAGGAGGAAGTATTACATGAACAAAACCGAATTAGTGGCAGCAATCGCCGAGAAAACGGGACTTTCGAAAAAAGATTCTGAGAAAGCTCTTGGCGCATTCATTGATACTGTAGCAGAAGCGTTAAAGGACGGAGATAAGGTGCAGCTTGTTGGATTTGGAACCTTCGAAGTATCTGAGAGAGCAGCGCGCAGCGGAAGAAATCCTCAGACAGGTGAGACCATCGAGATTGCAGCATCCAAATCTCCGAAGTTCAAGGCAGGAAAAGCTCTGAAGGATATGATCAAATAACAGCAGCTGCTGAAGAACGGTTGCAGAGCGTTATACAGGTGAAATGACAGGGTGGGACTGCAGCATGGCTGATCCATGCAGCAGTCCCATCGTGTCGTTCGGGCAGTGCCCGTATGACTCTTATATACAGTTTGCGTTTCTTTGAAAACGGAGCAGGATAACAGAAGACAGAAAGGAATGCCATGAGATTAGACAAATATCTGAAGGTATCGAGACTGATCAAGCGGAGAACCGTCGCGAATGAAGCCTGTGACGCGGGGCGCGTCCTGCTGAACGGGAAGACGGCAAGAGCGAGCGCAGAGGTAAAGGCAGGCGACAGAATCGACATCCTCTTCGGCGAGAAGACAGTTTCAGTGCGGGTGCTGAGTGTCCAGGAGACCGTCCGAAAGGAGGACGCACAGTCGACGTATGAGTACGTCTGATGTCGTGCCCGGGAAATCTTGCTTTTTCAAAAACGGACTGCTATACTTCGTATAAGTTCTCTGAAAATGCGGGTGACCGGCGGCGCGGGAAGTGTTAAACAGGCTGCCTGTGGTTTCGGTAACTATCCCTGGTTTTGCGGAATGCAAGGCAAGCGAGGGAATGTTAAGCGGACTGCCTGGCGGTTCGAGGGGAGCGGGTATGATGAAAGCGGATATCATTCTGAAGTGACGCGAGAGCGGCACGAAAGGGATACCATATATTTCTGTGACAGGGGACCGGAATGCGTCAGAATAAAAAAACAATGTTGTGTATCATTGCTGTGGTGGTCGCGCTGATGATCGCGCTGATGGCGGGAAGTGCCAGGCTCAGCAGCAGAATTGCCGAGGGCAATACTCAGATAGAGGAGCTCAAGAAGGAGAACGAAGAGGAACAGAAGCGCACGGAGGAAATCCGCAGCGAGTCGGAATATATACAGAGCGATTCTTACAAGGAGCAGGTAGCGAAGGATAAACTTGGCCTGATCAAGGACGGAGAGATTATTTTCCGGGAATCGGATACGGCCGGAGCAAACAGCGGCACATCTGCTCCTTCAGATTCTTCTTCATCTGCGTCATCTTCTTCATCCTCGGAAGATCAGGAATCCGGGACCGAGAATGCCGGCGGAGATACAGCTTACGGTGGTACCGGCTACTGATGAGATGACCGGGAGCCATATCCGATTCTGCGGATATGGCTTTTTTCAGTGATAAAAAGAAGAAAGCCGGACATTATGGGATGCGATATCCGATTCAGAGGATATAGTTTTTTTCAATGACGGCGGATCGGGAGTGAACAGATGGATCTGATAAGAGAGGCGGATGCTTATATCCGCAGATTCCATATGATCGATGAGGGAGATGTGGTGATTGCCGGTGTTTCCGGCGGTGCGGATTCCGTCTGTCTCCTTCTGGTTCTGGACGCTTTAAGGGAGAAGAGAAGTTTCCATCTGGCGGCTGTGCATGTGAATCACAACATCAGAGGCGCGGATGCGGATGCGGATGAGGAATATGTGAGAACGATCTGCCGTGAAAGAAAGATCCCTCTGTATGTATATTCTTTTCCGGTCACGGAAATCGCGAGGCGGGAAAAGAGGGGACTCGAGGAAACCGGGCGGCTTCTGCGACAGCAGGCGTTCCGGGATGCTGTGGGTAAGGCGGAGAGGCTATTCTTGTCGGAAGAGACAGGTGAGCGTGCAGATAATCCGAAACGAAGAAGGGTAACAGAAGTCCGCGGTCGCGGGGGTGCGGCAGAAGGAGTGAAGATCGCGCTGGCGCATCACGCAAATGATCTCGCGGAAACCGCACTTTTTCAGGCTGTTCGCGGAAGTTCTCTGGCAGGGCTCGCAGGCATCCGTCCGGTCAGCAGGATCGGTGGTGCATGGGAAGACGCGCGTAGGGAAGAACTGACGGTGATACATCCTCTCTTGTTTGTACGCAGATGGGAGATTGAGGAGTGGCTTCAGGAACAGAACATCTGCTGGCGGACCGACGCGACGAACCTGGATGAAGAATACAGCAGGAACTGTCTGAGACAACGGGTGATTCCGTATCTGGAAGAGCATCTGAATCCGGAGGCGGTGCGTCACATTCGCGAGCTGGCCGAGGATGCGGCAGAGGCGGATGAATACCTTCATGCGGAAGCGCGAAAGCGGGAATCCGGACTGGTGGAGGTGGGTTCGAACAGCGATGGCGGCGTCATTGTTTTTCTGAAGGACGCGGTGATGCAGGAAGCAGAGGTTATACAGCGCTATATTCTGATGGATGCTCTGGAGATGGTGTCCGGAAGAAAAAAGAACCTCGGGCGCGAACAGCTGCGGCAGCTCCGCGAGCTGTTCGGCATGTCTGTGGGAAAGGGAGCAGATCTTCCTTACGGCGTCCGCGCAGTTCGGCGATATGACGGAATCCGTCTTGTGCGCGGGGGCGCAGAGCTTTCCCATAAAAGCACGCGCCTTTCAGGCCCGGGTGCGGATTGTTCCTGTGAGAGCGCTGATCTTTCAGGCGCGGGCGCAGAGCTCGCGAAGAGCGCGGCTGTACCGGTGACGGGAGAAGGAACCTTTTTCTTCAGGGGATGGAAGTTTACCTGCAGGCGAATGCGGGGATACCCGGGAGCAGAGAAGAAAATACCGCTAAATCGGTATACGAAGTACTTCGACTATGATAAAATAGGGAACAATATCGTATTCCGAACGCGGTTTGCCGGAGACCGGATTGCTGTCACGGATACCGGGCAGACCAAGAAGCTGAAGGAATACTTTATAAATGAAAAAATTCCGCGGGATGAACGTGGAGAAATTCCTCTTCTGGCATCCGGCCAGCGGATTTTCTGGGTGGTCGGAGGAAGAATCAGCGGGGACTGCAGGATTACAGACAAAACAAAGAATATCCTGGAGATCACCGCGGAGGAGATGACATGCCAATGAGGAAGGTGGACGGACGAAGAAAAGTCCGGAAAGCAGACGATTGTCCGGAAAAAGCAAAAGGCAAATGGCTGTCCGGGAGGGCACGAGACGACTGTCCGGGAAAGGCATGAGACGGTTGTCCGGATAAAGCGGGAAATAGTGTGATAATGATAATTTTATATAGGAGGATTTTCGAATGAGCGAGAAGGTATCGGTTTTGATTCCGGAGGAGAAGGTACAGCAGAGAGTTGCCGAGCTGGGCGCGCAGATCAGCAGGGACTACGAGGGCAGGACAATCACCATGATCTGCGTCCTGAAGGGCGGAGTGGTATTCATGTGTGATCTGGCGAAGAAGATCACCGTCCCGGTGACCATGGACTTCATGTCGGTTTCCAGCTATGGCGGGGGAACCTCTTCCAGCGGGATTGTGAAGATTGTGAAGGATCTGGACCAGAGCATAGAGGGCAAGGATGTGCTGATTGTGGAGGACATTATTGATTCCGGAAGAACGCTGAGCTATCTCCTGCAGATTTTCAAGAAGAGAAAGCCGAACAGCATTCGTCTGTGCACGCTCCTCGACAAGCCGGAGCGGCGCGTCGTGCCGGATGTGAATGTGGAGTACTCCGGATTCCAGATTCCGGACAATTTTGTCGTCGGATTCGGACTTGATTACGATCAGAGGTACAGAAATCTTCCGTACATCGGTGTCATTTCTTTTGATGACGGGGACGCGCAGTAACTGACGCGGGCATCACGATAACGAAATTTTTTGCGGATGAAAAACCAGTATTTATGCGGGGGAATTGACGCGGGCATCTCGATAACGAGATAGTACGGCAGAGTAAGGAGCATAGAACTTTGAACAGAACGAACAACAGAAGAGGGATGGCGGTGTATCTGATCATCATGGCCGTGATCATCGCTTTTTTCCTGATTATACCGACTCTCATGCAGTCAAACCGCGCGGTCAGCGCATCGGCCTATGAGAAATATCTGAAGGACGGCGAGATCAGCCGTGCAGAGATCAGCCAGAACGCCGAGGTGCCCACGGGTAAGGTTTCGTTCACCCTGCGGGATGGAACGGAATATGTGGTGAATGTCACGGATGTCAACGATGCGATTCAGGAGCTGGAAGATCATGACATCAGTTATACGGTGTCTGACGTGTCCCGGTCCGGAGAATGGAGCACGATTCTCATTCCTTTTCTTCTGGGTGTTCTTCTGGTGGTTATCCTGGCGGGATTCCTCGCAAGATCCGCGGGAGGCGCGGGTAACGCCAACAGCCGGATGATGGATTTCGGCAAGAGCCATGCGTCGATGACAAACGGCAAGGAGAGCAAGGTCCGCTTTGCAGACGTAGCCGGGCTTGAGGAAGAGAAGGAGGATCTGGTGGAAATCGTGGATTTCCTCAAAAATCCCTCGAAATATACGAAAGTTGGAGCGCGGATTCCGAAGGGCGTCATCCTCGTGGGACCTCCCGGAACGGGCAAAACGCTGCTGGCGAAGGCGGTTGCCGGCGAAGCCGGTGTTCCGTTCTTCAGCATCTCGGGCTCGGATTTTGTGGAGATGTTTGTCGGCGTCGGAGCCTCCAGGGTAAGAGATCTTTTTTCCGAGGCAAAAAAGAACGCGCCGTGTATCGTTTTCATTGATGAGATCGACGCGGTCGGCAGACGCCGCGGAACCGGAATGGGCGGCGGACATGACGAGAGGGAGCAGACTCTCAACCAGCTTCTGGTCGAGATGGACGGATTCGGCGTCAACGAGGGAATTATCGTGATGGCTGCCACGAACCGTGTGGATATTCTCGATCCGGCCATTCTGCGTCCGGGACGTTTTGACCGGAAGGTTGTGGTAAGCCCGCCGGATATCAGAGGAAGAGAGGAGATCCTGAAGGTTCACGCGAAGAACAAGCCGCTCGGCGATGATATTGATCTGAAGCAGATCGCGCAGACGACAGCGGGATTCACCGGCGCAGATCTGGAGAATCTTTTGAACGAGGCGGCAATTCATGCCGCGCGCGACTCCAGGGCGTATGTCCGCCAGGAGGATATCAAGGATGCCTTCATCAAGGTCGGTATCGGCACAGAGAAGAAAAGCCGTGTGATTTCCGAGAAGGAGAAGAAAATCACTGCCTACCATGAGACCGGACATGCCATTCTGTTCCATGTTCTGGATTTGATGGAACCGGTATACACGATTTCCATCATTCCCACGGGGCCAGGCGCAGCAGGATATACCATGCCGCAGCCGGAGAACGATGAAATGTTCATGACTAAGGGCAAGATGATCCAGCAGATCATCGTGGATCTGGGCGGACGCGCGGCCGAGGAGATGGTATTTGACGATATCACGACCGGAGCATCCCAGGATATCAAGCAGGCGACGGCGACTGCAAGGGCCATGATCACAAAATACGGCATGTCTCCCAAGCTGGGTCTGGTAAACTATGACCAGGGCGACAGCAATGAAGTATTTATTGGAAGAGACTGGGGTCACACGAAGTCCTACAGTGAAAACGTTGCTGCTGCGATCGACGAGGAAGTCAAGGAAATCATCGAGAACTGCCACAGCAGAGCCCGCGAGATCATTGAGAAGCACAGATTTGTTCTGGATGAGTGCGCGAAACAGCTGATGGAAAAGGAAAAATTAAACCGCAAAGAATTTGAGGCTATTTTTGAAGAGGAAGCAAAAGCTGTGGCGGAGGGAGCTGCAGAATCATAATTGTGAATGATGCACAAAATTATATATTGAAATTTGTTAACTTTGTGCAGACTTTTGGAGGGCTCCGTGTTACTATAATAACCGTAAAAACCCCCCAATACATTATATAGTTTTTGCTACACCCCATAAGAGAAATACCTTCTCCAAAAAGGCAGCCTGAATAAGGCTGCCTTTTTACATATGAATAATGAAGAATGAAAGAGGAAATCGGCATGGATGATCTGGACAGAGAAATTGAATATGCGCTACGAATGCGGCCTCTTTTAAAGAAGAATGCGCTCTACAGTGATGAGACAGAGATGTTTCAGAAGCCGATGGAGCCGCAGCCTGGAGATCTGGTGACGATCCGGTTCCGGACGGCGAGAAATAACGCGGATGCGGTATATCTTCACCATGGCGACGCCAGAATGCGGATGCACTTTCAGGAGTGCCGCGACGGGTTTGATTTTTTCAGCATTCAGATCAAAATCCGGGACGAGGTTTTTTCGTATTATTTTGAGATCGTGGCAGGAAACAATACCTGTTTTTACTGTAAGCTCGGTGTGCAGAGAGAGGCGCCGTCGGATTATCTGTTCCGGATCATTCCGGGATTCCATACGCCGGACTGGGCGAAGGGATGCGTCATGTACCAGATTTATCCGGACCGGTTCCGGAACGGCGATGCCTCGAATGACGTTCTCACCGATGAATACAGCTATATCAACGAGCATGTACAGAAAATCGAGGACTGGAATCAGCCCCCGGCAGATATGGACGTGAGAAATTTCTATGGCGGAGATCTTCAGGGAATCATCGACAAGCTGGATTATCTGGAGAAGCTCGGCGTGGAGGCGATCTATCTGAATCCGGTATTTGTGTCCGCGTCCAATCACAAGTATGATACGCAGGATTATGATTATGTGGACCCGCATCTGGGGAAGATTGTCAGACAGTCGGGAGATCTTCTTGCGCCCGGGGACCATGACAACACACACGCGGGCCTCTATATCAGCCGTGTGACGGATCATGAGAACCTGGAAGCGGGGAACCAGCTGTTTGCCAGACTCATTGCAGAGGCGCACGCCAGGAACATTCGCGTGATCATCGACGGTGTCTTCAATCACTGTGGATCCTTCAATAAATGGATGGACCGGGAGAGAATCTACGAGGGCAGGCCGGGATTCGAGCCGGGTGCCTATATCTCGGAGGACAGCCCCTATCACGACTATTTTGATTTCCAGCGTGGCTCTGTCTGGCCGTATAATTCCCATTATGACGGATGGTGGGGTCATGATACGCTGCCGAAGCTGAATTATGAGGATTCCATCAGGCTGCAGGAGGACATCCTCCGGATTGCCGGTAAGTGGGTGTCGCCGCCGTTCAGCGCTGACGGATGGAGACTTGACGTGGCGGCTGATCTGGGGCATTCCTCGGAATTCAACCATCAGTTCTGGAAAAAATTCCGCCAGAAGGTCAAGGAGGCGAATCCGGATGCCATCATACTGGCGGAGCATTACGGGGATGCGGATTCCTGGCTGAAGGGTGATGAATGGGACACGGTCATGAACTACGATGCGTTCATGGAGCCGGTATCCTGGTTCCTCACCGGGATGGAAAAACACAGTGACTCATACCGGGAGGATCTCCTTGGCAACGCGGACAGCTTTGAGGACGCTATGCGTTATCACATGGCCTCTTTCACCATGCCGTCACTTCTGGTGGCAATGAATGAACTGGACAACCATGACCATTCCAGGTTTTTGACCAGGACCAATCACAAGGTCGGACGTGTGCAGAACCTCGGAACCAGGGCGGCGGAAGAAGACATCGATATTTCTGTGCTGCGAACCGCTGTCGTGATTCAGATGACCTGGCCGGGAGCGCCCACCGTGTATTATGGCGATGAGGCGGGTGTCTGCGGATTCACAGATCCGGATAATCGCCGGACCTATCCCTGGGGCAGGGAAAATGAGGACCTGATCCGTTTTTACCAGGGGATCATTGCGGTACACAGGAATCATTCAGCCCTGCGGACAGGATCGCTGAAGCTTCTGTACAAGGATTACAATGTTCTGGCATACGGAAGGTTCAACGAGGAGGAGCAGATCATTGTTCTGGTGAATAACCGGCAGGAGGATTATTATATGGAAGTCGTTGTGTGGCCGGCAGGGCTGAACCGGTATGCGCACAAGGACAGTTTGACGCGAATTTTCCGATGCGACAGGGACGGTTACTCCGGGGATACGGAAGAAGTACCTGTAGAAGCCGGGGTCCTCAAAACGACGATTCCTGCCTCCGGCGCGCTGGTGTTCGCACACAAAAGCGAGAATCCGGATGATGTCGCGATCTATGATCTGAAGAGAAAGGCACGCCGCTGAAGTCCCGGGCCGGGGCTTCAAAGCAAGGGGAACTGCATTTGTCACGGGCAGGTGCTTCAGAGCAAGGGAAACTGCATTTGTCCCGGTCTGGTGCTTCAAAGCAAGGGGAACTGAACTGCAGTTGCCCCGGGCTGGTGCTTCAGAGCAAGGGTAACTGTATCAGCGCCCGGGAATTGATGTGAGAAAGGATGACCATGAATATTGTAACAAAAATCTTATCGGTGCTGGTAGCGCTTGAATTTTTATACATCTTTTATCTGGAAACAATTGCGACAAGCTCAGAAAAGACTTCGAAAGTGTTCGGCATGACGACGGAGGAGCTTAAACAGAAAAATGTCTCGGTTCTGTTCAAGAACCAGGGCGTTTACAACGGCCTGATCGCCGTGCTGATCCTGCTGGCTGTTTTTGCGTTTGCCAGCAAGGCGGCTGTGATCTGCCTGATGGTCTATATTGTTGCGGTCGCGCTGTATGGAAGCGTGACGAGCAACCCGAAGATCATCCTGATGCAGGGAGGACTGGCAATCCTGACGCTGATCTCCTGCGTTTTCTGAGGTTGCAGGTTACATTCTTCAATAAGGGAGTGAGTGAAGCAATTATATCATGCGGTGATGTTCACCCCAACGATGTACGGCAGGGATTTTACAGTCCTGTTGCTCTTCGCAAACTTTTAACACCCAGTAATGCTCTGGCAAAGGTACTGTAAATCTTAGCCGTTTTAGTGGGCGTGAACAGAATTATAATGCGAAGTTATATAATGTGAAATCATTATATAACTTGCAATCTCATAAAAATTACTATATAATTTCTTGTGTTGTTTAACACAGGCTGGTGTGGCGGAATAGGTAGACGCAAGGGACTTAAAATCCCTCGGTGCTTACACACCGTGTCGGTTCGAGTCCGACCACCAGCATCATATAAATTCCCGGGAATCCTTTAAATATGAGGATATCCGGGAATTTTTCTTTTTTCATTGAAGCAGATTCAAAAGCTGGATTTTGATTATCTGCTCACAGGACATTCTCTGAGGCCGGTGCCGAGGGAAAGGCTGGAGGATTTTATAGGGGCTGCCATGAATCCGGATATTGGGCGGGCGAGGAAGCTGAGGCCGAATGAATTTGCGCCGGGGGTCACACCTCTGCGGTGTTTTGAGAAGAAAAATCCGGAGAAAAGCGGACATGGAAAAAATAAAGCCAGAATCGTGATCAGCAGAGACAAATTATTATAAGGGATATAAAATTTAAAAATTGAAAAATAAGAGTTGACATCCGGAAATTCCGTGGTACTATAAGGATTGTAAGCGTTAGCACTCGTACATGATGAGTGCTAACAAGCCACAAATAAGAATCAGACATCAGAAGAAATCCGCAGGAAACCGATCAGATGATTTTCCGTCGCGGAGGATGCTTCATCCGAAAAGGAGGAAATAGATTATGGGAAAAATCATTGGTATTGACCTTGGTACAACAAACAGCTGTGTAGCCGTTATGGAAGGTGGAAAACCCACCGTTATCGCGAACGCGGAAGGAAGCCGTACGACCCCGTCCGTTGTCGCGTTCACAAAGACAGGAGAACGTCTGGTAGGCGAGCCGGCAAAGCGTCAGGCAGTTACAAACGCGGATCACACGATTTCATCGATCAAGCGTCACATGGGCTCCGATTACAGAGTTACCATTGACGGCAAGAGCTATACTCCGCAGGAGATCTCCGCAATGATTTTGCAGAAGCTGAAGAGCGATGCGGAAGGCTATCTTGGAGAAAAGGTCACAGAGGCCGTCATCACCTGCCCGGCATATTTCAATGACGCACAGCGTCAGGCGACAAAGGACGCCGGCAAGATCGCCGGACTTGATGTAAAGCGTATCATCAACGAGCCGACAGCAGCGGCGCTGGCTTACGGCCTGGACAATGAGAAAGAGCAGAAGGTTATGGTATATGATCTCGGCGGCGGCACCTTCGATGTGTCCATCATCGAGATCGGCGACGGAGTCATCGAGGTACTGGCTACCGCCGGCAATAACCATCTGGGCGGCGACGACTTTGATAAG